>JBGQGT010000172.1:0-5574 GCA_041497595.1 Gammaproteobacteria bacterium | reverse complement strand
TGTTTGCTACACTACAGTCTGGCAACTTTGAAAGGAGGTGATCCCGTGAGCGACCAACAAGGCAACACCGGATGGCAAACCGGATCAACCCGCAGTTACAGGAGTTTGGCCCGGTAGTTCAGGCCGGATTGCCTAAGCAGCCAAAGCGCCCCGATCGTGAAAGCGATCGGGGCGTTTCATTTCCGGCGCAATGAGGGGACGGAAAAAAGGCGAAACCTGAACCTGTCGCGGCTTGACCCCGTCGCGTCTCGTCGCGTCGCTGACCCCGTCGTTCTTGTGTGGGAGAGGATTCACCGACCCGCTTCTCCTTGTACGTCACCGCACGTACATTCTCGTCTCGTCCCTGTATAGTGGCGGCCCAATCAGGAGAGCCGACATGACAGAAGTGAAAGCAGCAAAGAGTGCCGCAGAGATCCGGCCGCTTGTCCGTTATACGTCCGAAGAGACTTCACGCAACAAGAAGGCCCGCGACGAACGGCGCAAGGCGATCCGGCAGCAGAATGCCCGCAGCAAGTCGCTGAAGTAGTCGCCCACAACGGGTTGGCGCGTTGGCAGTCTTGATTGCGGGCCTGATCCCGTTGCCCAAAAAAGGGGAATGCGTGCATGAAGCTCTACTATTCGCCCGGCGCCTGTTCGATGGCCCCGCATATCGTCGCCCGCGAAGCGGGCCACAAGATCGATTTGGCCAAGTGGCCGAACATCAGGAATTTCTTGGCCTGCGTCGCCGCCAAGCCGGCGGTGCAGGAAACGATGAAGGCAGAAGGGCTGGTCAAATAGGCAGAAGAGGGCGGATCCGGCGCGCGCCCGAGCGCTGAATCCGTGTGCCGCCGGCGGGCTCTGCGGCCATCGGGCACATCGATTACAAAGGCCGCCGCCAGAGGCTCGCCAGCCAGGGCTGCTGTTCGAAAGGCAGACCCTCCGGGCGGTAGTAGTGGGCGAGCTCGATGAACCCCGCAGCCAGCAGATGGCGACGCCATGTTTCGAGATCGTGATACACGCCATAGCGCCCGTTGTTCCAGCCTTCCTGGTTCTGGCCGCGGGGATTGGAACTGAACAGCACCCCACCCGGTTTCAGGCTCGCTCGCAGTTCCCCCAGCACTCCCGGTAACGCCTGGCTGGGCACATGAAACAGCGCGGCGTTGGCGAACACGCCATCGAACCGGCTCTCGGGCAGATCGAGTTCGAGGAAATCCTGCTCCCACACCTCGCATCCGCTGTGGTTGCGAGCCGTCGCCGCGAAGCGCGCTGCGCCTTCCAGACCGACCGCGACATGCCCGCGTTTCGTAAACACCTTGAGATCACGCCCCGGCCCGCAGCCAAAATCAAGGATGGTGAAGGGCGGCTTGCCCTCGATGGCTTGCAGCAGCGCGGCAATGTTCTGGCTGACGTCGTGATCGCGCGTGCCCTCCCAGAACGCTTCGGCGCGCTCGTTGTAATGGTCCAGAGTGAGGGCAGATGTCTTTGCCAGTTCTTCCCGATTCAGTTTCATGTTCCCAACTGCAATTTGCCGAATCTCCAGACAGCTAAAGGGCTGAGAAAAGGCAGGTGCTGCGAAAAAGTCGGACTAAGACCGGGAACAACCTTGGCCCACGGGAACTACGGGATCAGCGCCAACTCTTTCAGGTATCGCACGATACCCGGATGCAGGAACTCCGCGCGAGGGGAGGCGACGAGGGTGTTGGCCGGCGTGGTTTCCTGCGCCTGCGCGAGCCGCTGTCCGAGCGCCGGCTGGGCGCGGTGCAGGGCACGCGCAAAGCGGTAGGCGAGGTCATCGGGCAGGCCCGGACGCGCGAGAATCAGCCCCCACGAGCCGACGGTGGTGATGGCGCGGTCGAGACCGGGATAAGTACCGGCTGCGACGGTCATGGATTTCAGGAACGGGTGTTTCGTCTGGATTCCGGAAATGTCGCCCGGCTCGAGGCCGATGAAGCGCGCTCCTTTCGGGCCGCGGGCGATGGCCTCGAAACCCGGCCAGCCGATGCCGCCGCCCCATAGCGCGGCGGCTTCCCCGCCCAACACCATCGGTGGAGCGTCTTTCACTTTCTCCAGCAGCACGGCATCGAAGTCCTTCTGCATGTCCAGACCCAGGCCGTCGAGGACGTTGCGCGCGAGCAGCACGAAGCCCGAACCCGCCGCGCCGAACACGACGCGCTGACCTTTCAGATCCGCGATCGTCCGGTAAGGCGAATCGGCGCGCACGGCGAACATCCCGGGGCTCGGGTACATGGCCGCAACTACCGACAGCGGCGCGGGCGAACGCCCGATTCCCGTCAGCGCTTCGTAGGCGGCCGTCCCTTCGACCAGCCCCAGATCGAGTTGGCCTGCTTCGAGCAGGGGGATGTTTTCCTTGCTGCCCGCGGTCGGTCGGGGCCTGATGTCCAGGGTGGGATCGGTCTCACGCAGCGTCTCGGCGAGCACCTCGCCGTAAACGGTGAAACCCCCGCCCGGCGTCGCCGTGCCGAGGACCAGCGTCGACGTTTCCGCGCTGTCCGACACGGGGCTGAAGATCACAGCTCCGAGAATGAACAGTGCGGCGCGCAGAGAGTGCATGCAAATTTGATCATTGAAGCCGGCCCAGGGCCGGCACTAAGAGCCTTGACGCAAAGGGTTCCTTTCAATACCCCCTTGAGGGGTGCGCAGAGGAAAAATGAGAGAAAGTCAAAGGCGTATCGCGTTCAACGCAAAGGCCGCGAAAGTACGCAAGGGAAAAGCAAAAGGGAAAGAAAGTGGTTGGGCTTTCTCAGTGCCCAGTTTCCTGTTAACAGTAACGGTATTTCCGAGTCCCGATCTCCGCGCTTGTTCTTCTACGCAATTCGGGTTTCCTTTGCGTACCTTTGCGGCCTTTGCGTTGAACGATATTGATGCCGGCCATCGGCCGGCAGCGGAAACGGATGGCGGGATGGATCAGGCGCGGTTTTTTTTCTCCATACCCATCTTCTTCCACAGCGAAGTTTCCCAGTCCATTTCCGCCGAAACGGCCTCCTTGCCTGCCTCCGCGACGGGCTCCTTCGCGACCTTTTCCCGCGAGTCCACGTAGTTGGTAGCTGCCTGGAATCTGCCCTCCGCAAGTTCCCGGGAGGAGACATCGTCGCGATCCTGCAACAGAGCCTTCAGTTCCTCGAAGGTTTGCTCGAGCGACGCGGCAGCGTCCTGCTGCCCGTTGGCCGACGCCGATGCGACGTCACGCCCGCAGTGGCGGCAGACGACCGCCTCCACTTTGATCTCTTCGGCGCAGAACGGACACTTCTTCGCCGCTTCCTGTCCTGTGGCCTGACTTTCCGCCGCCAGCTCGTTCCAGCTCGGCTCGTTCATCGAATACAGCGGGCCTGCCACCGGCTCCGGGTCCTCGGGTGTCTCCCGCACGTCCTTGTTGACCGCCCAGACAATGGCAGCCAGCCAGCCGATGACCGTCCAGCCGAGCAAAAAGTTGATCAGACCGATCGCTGTGGTGAACCGGTGCTTGCGGAGGACGGCGATGAGCACCGGGGTGAAGTAGGCAATCAGGAGCACCGGCAGGAGCGCGATGGTCCAGTCTTCGTATCCCGCGAAGCGTTGGCTCAGCGCATCAATCATTGGGACCGAATTCGTTGGAGGCGGCCCATTGTACGACGTTGATCGGCAATAGGAAACAGGGGCCGGAATCAGCCGGCCCCGGGGCCCGCCTGCAAGAGCGTTGACAAGGTTTGGACCTCAGGCTTTCGGCACGGTGCTAGACTGTCCGGAACGAGAAAGGCGAACCCGGGTGAACGCAATTTCAGAACGCTTGTTGTCCACGCTGGCATGCGCCGCTGCCGCTGCCGTGCTGTGGGCTGGCGCAACGGCCGCGGTTGCGTGCGGAGAGGTCCTCAGGGGCGACATCGTGACCGCCGATCGCGAAGTGGGCGCCACGCCGTCGGGTGAGGCGGCAACTTTTCACGTGCTTGGCGCCGGCTGGTTTCGAGCCGCCGAGGTCGTGAAGCACGGTGGCAGCAGCGACAAGACCTATGTCACGCTCGAACTCGACGGGGAGCCGGTGATCACCGCTTCCTTCGCCGACCTGAAGAACCCCTGGAGGGAGCTCAACACTCCGTTCATCGTCGTCAACGTCCGTGCCAGCGGGGACACCAGCACGATGACGATCTCGTATTCGCCGGAACTGAAATTCAGCGCCATGGCGGTCTTGCGCATCAATGTGGAAGAGGACGGCGTCGACAGCCTGAAAATGCGCACCGTCATGAACAAACCCGCGCCGCACGAGCACATTGCCGGACAAATCGGCACGGTGGCCGCGTTGCCGGCGTTTAAGTAAATCTGCCCCGCCCCCTCTCCCCGGCCCTCTACCCCCGTGAGGGGTAGAGGGCCGGGGAGAGGGGGCTATTCCTTATAGGGCTCGACCCGGCTCGCCCGCAACGAATAACCCACGTCGATGTCGGCGCTCCCGTCGACCAACGACAGGCTCTTCTTGATCGCGCCAGTGGTCATCTGCCCCGTAACCCATACCGGCGCGAACATCCCGCCTATTTCAACCGGTTTTTCCGGTTTGACGTGCACGATCTGGTTCGGGGGCGGCGGCGGCGTATGGATGCAGGCGCCGACCCAGGGCACCAGCAGGAATTCGCTGACCTGTTTGCCGGAAAACTCCAGCGGCAACAGATAGCCGGGCAGGCGCACGTTCTGACCATTGAGCAACGGATTTACCGCTCGGCCGCGCTCGATGATCTTCATACGCGTCGCCAGCAGTCCGTCCACGTCGATGCCCGCTTCTTCGAGCTTGCGCGAAAGTGCCTGCTCGCTCTCGCGCTCCGTCGCAGATAGCGTCCTGTCGCCGCGATCCTTGCGATCGCGCACTGCGGCGACGTCGCTGACCCAGGCGAGTTGTTCCTTCGTGAGCTTGAGAAAGGGGTTGTCCATTGCCGCGGACTTCGGCACCAGGTCCGCCCACATCACCTGGCGGGGTTCGTCGGCCAAGGCGTTCGGCGCCAGCAGCGCGCAGAGCAGGATCAGGATGTAACGCGGGCGACGGGTCATCGTGGCAGCACTCTCACGGTGTCAGATACGTATGGTCATGCCGTCGGCAAGCGAATAGCGGTAAATGCGGTAGGCAGGAATGAGACCGATCAGGACGCCGGCCGTTCCCACCAGGATCATCAGTCCGAACTCATGAGCCGAGGGCCAGCCTACCACGATGAACAGCCCCAGGCGGGACTCCAGCCACGGCCGGCCGGCCAGCAGTCCCAGATAGAGCGCCGCGACCCCCAGCGCAATCCCCAGAAGCGTCAGAAATGCCGCCTCGCCCAGGATCAGGGCGAATATGTGCATCGGTCGACCGCCGACCGAACGCAGCACCGCCATCTCGCGGCGGCGCTCGCTCAGGCTGGTGAGCAACGCCACCAGCATGCCCGCCAGGCCCACCACGACCACCAGCGCCGATACTGCGAACAGTGTCTTCTCAGCCGCGCCCACAATCTCCCAGACCTCCAGCAGCGTGGCGCCGGGCAGGATGGCGGTCAGCGGTTCCCCGGAATATTCATTGACCAGCCGCTGCATCGACAGCGCCGCGCCACGCGACTTCAGGCCGATCAGAAACGCCGTAAT
>JBGQGT010000171.1:0-5616 GCA_041497595.1 Gammaproteobacteria bacterium | reverse complement strand
GTGACACCCTGCGACTTGATGCGCCTGATTTCCTCGACCAGTTCCCCGGCTTCGTGCTCGGTCAAGCCGCCGGCGATTTCATCGAGCAGCAATACTTTCGGCTGTGTGGCCAGCGCGCGCGCCAGCTCCAGCCGCTTGCGGTCCAGCAGCGTCAGGCTGGCGGCGAGCCGGTTCGCCTTCGACAGCAGTCCGGTCTCGCGCAGAATTTCCACCGCGTGCCCGTAAGTGTCCTTTTCCGCCCGTCCGGCACCGAAGGATGCGGCGGCGACCAGGTTCTCGAACACCGTCATCGCGCCGAAAGGTTGCGGGATCTGATATGAGCGGCCGATGCCGAGACGGCAGCGGCGGTGCGGCGGATGCAGCGTCACGTCTTCCGCGCCGAACACGACCCGGCCGGAATCGGCGCGAAGGTCGCCGCTGATCAGGTTGAACAGCGTTGTCTTGCCCGCGCCGTTTGGTCCGAGAATGCCCAGCGTCTCGCCCTCGGCGACCGACAGCGTGATGCCGTCGGCCACCTTGAGCGCGCCGAAGCTCTTGCTGATGTTTTCCAGCGCAAGAATGGCGGCCATTTTTTTGCAGGAATATCCCGCTCTTGTTGCAGGGCTCCCTCTCCCCTTGCGGGATACCCTGGCGACGCCCGGAGTACCCAGTTAGAGGGCGGGGAGAGGGGGCGGTTTACATCAACTTCAGCTTGCCGGGGGCGGGAATCGCGGGAAACTGCGAGTTGCTGACGATGACCAGCTCGTATTTGTACTTCTTGCCCTTGACCCATTGCCCGAGCACCAGCGGGGTCTTGCTGACGTTCTTGAACGGACCGCCGCCGCCCCACTTCACGTCGCCCACCACGGTCTGGAGACTGGTGGCGGCTACGGCATCGCGGATCGACGCATGGCTGCCGAGGTCCTTGGTGCGTTTCAGTGCATCCACCGCCACTTCGAACAGCGCGTGGGCGAAGCCGATCGGCTGGGTCCACTGTTTCTTGGACGTGGACTCGTAAGATTCGGCGAGTTGTTTCGCGCTTTGCTTGGTCAGCGACGAGTGGAACGGATGCGACGGCGACCACCACACTTCGGTCGACAGGCCGTCGCCGAGATCGCCCAGCGCCTCGATCGCGGCGGGGAACAGCAGCGCCTTGCCCAGCGTCACCACCTTCGGCCTGAAGCCCTGCTGCCTGGCCTGCGTCAGGAAGGTCTTGGCGTCCGGCGGAATCACCACGCCGGTGACGATCTCGACGCCGTCTTTCTTGAAGGCGGCGATCTGCGCCGAGAAATCGTTGTTCATGTTCTGGAAGCGTCCCGGATCGAGCAGCGTGAAGCCTTCCTTCGCCAGCGGTCCCGGGAATCCCCTTTCCTTGTCGCCCCAGGCATTGCCGTCGCCGTCATTCGGGAACAGGCCGCCGACTTTCTTGTTGGTCTGCACCGACTTCCAGCCCGCCAGGAAATTGCCGATCACGTCCTCGAGTCCCCAGAACATGTGATAGGTCCAGTTGAACCCCTTGGCCGGGTCGCCTTTGCGGCCGAAGAACCACGGCTGCCAGGGCGCCACGGTGGAAACGCAGGGAATTTCGTTCAACTCGCAGGCGTCGGATACCGGATTGGTGGTCTCCGGCGTCGACGACACCAGCATCAGGTCGATCTTCTCCTTGAGTATGAGGTCGTTCGCCACTTCGCCGGCGCGGTTCGGGCTGGATTGGCTGTCCTTCTGGATGATCCGCACCGCGACCTTCTTGCCGCCGAGGTTGAGGCCGCCGGCGAACAGCTTGTTCATCTGCTCGATGATGAACTTGTCGGCCTCGCCGAAGGGCGCGAGCGGGCCGGTCTGCGGCGACACGAAGCCCAGTTTGATTGTTTTCGCCTGCGCGAACACGGCCGACGGCATTCCCAGCGCCGCGGCACCGGCCACTGCGCCGCCGGCCTGCATCAGCGCGCGACGGCGCTGAAATCGATTGCTCTGCATGACTGCTCCTCCTCTGGTTATGTGAGTGACGGTGTGAAGGAAAGTGGATCAGCCCGGCCTTCGACCTTCCCAGGCGTTCTGCAAAAGTTGACGGATCGCCGCGTACTCGATCGGTCTCGGGTTGTAGTACGGGTTCTGCGTGGCGAGCCGCGCAGCGTTATCGAGCGCGTCGGCTTTCATGCCGATATCTTTCAGCGACAGCGGCGCGCCGATGTTGCGCGCCAGGTCGTAAAGTCCGCCGGCGGGATCGGCATCCGCGGCTCCATTCCCGTTTAGCGCCCGCGCAATCCGCGCCATCGCATCCTTTGCGGCGTCACGGTTGTACTGAACCGCATGCGGCAGGATGACCGTGTGCGTCTCGGCGTGCGGCAGATTGTAGCTGCCGCCCAGCGTGTGACAGAGTTTGTGGTGGATCGCCATGCCGACGTTTCCCAGGCAAGCGCCCGCCAGCCACGCGCCGTACAGCGCTTCCGCGCGCGCCTCGATATCGGCCGGATCGCTCACCACTTTCGGCAGGCTGCGCGCCAGCGCACGGATGCCCTCCTCCGCCATCAGCGAAGTGATCGGGTTGGCGTCTTCGGCGTACAGCGCCTCGACGCAATGCGCGATCGCGTTCATGCCGCTCGGACCGGCGATCCTGGCCGGCAAGGTCATGGTCAGCAGCGGGTCGTAGATCACCGTCTTGGGCAGTACGCGGACATCGCGACCGGTCTTCTTCTGCCCCTGCGCCGTGATGCCGTAGATCGGCGTCATTTCCGAACCGGCGAAGGTCGTCGGGATCGCCAGGATCGGCAGTTCGGAAGTCAGCGCGATCGCCTTGCCCAGGCCGATGGTCGATCCGCCGCCCACCGCCACGCAGCAGTCGGCATTCAGGTCCTTCGCCACCGCACGCGCGGCTTCGGCGGTTTCGATCGGCACGTGCATCACCGCCTTGTCGTACACACCCACTGAGCGCGCACCCAGGCGCCTTGCAACATCTTCCGCCGAAGCACGCTGTTCCGGCGTGGACAGCACCAGCGCGCGCTTCGCGCCCAGGCGCTCGATTTCCGCACCCAGCTTCTCCAGCGCACCGCGCCCGAACACAACGCGCGAGGGCTGGCCGTTGTAGACGAACGCCCTCACGCGTAAGCCTTTGCCTGGGCTCGCCGCATCGGCACGCCGCTGAGCCTGACCAGCTCCTCGAAGCTCAGCCCCTCGACGATCTCGAGCACCCGCAGCCCTTGCGGCGTGACGTCGATTACCGCGAGATCGGTGTAGATGCGGTTCACGCACCCGACGCCGGTCAGCGGATACGAGCAATGCTCGACGATCTTGCTTTCACCCTGCTTGGTAAGGTGTTCCATCATCACGAATACCTGCTTGGCGCCGATCGCCAGGTCCATTGCTCCGCCCACCGCCGGGATAGCATCCGGCGCTCCGGTGTGCCAGTTGGCGAGATCGCCGCAGGCCGATACCTGGAAGGCGCCGAGCACGCAGAAATCCAGATGCCCGCCGCGCATCATCCCAAAGGAGTCGGCATGATGAAAAAACGATCCGCCGCGCAGCAAAGTTACCGGTTGCTTTCCGGCGTTGATGAGATCGTAGTCTTCTTCGCCCGCCGCGGGCGCCGGGCCCATGCCGAGCACCCCGTTCTCGCTGTGCAGCAGGATCTCGCGGTCCCTGGGCAAATGGTTGGCAACCAGCGTCGGCAGCCCGATGCCGAGGTTGACCACGGCGCCTTCGGGAATGTCGCGCGCCACACGCGCCGCCATCTGGTCACGATTGAGCTTGTTCATGCTGTGCTCCTGTTCTCGGCGGCTTACGCAGCCCGGATACCGGCGTCCGACCCGGCCGCGGAGCGTTCGACCCGCAGCACGCGCTTGACGAAGATTCCCGGCGTAATGATCGCTTCCGGATCGAGCGTGCCGAGTTCGACGATTTCATGGACCTGTGCGATGGCGCACCTGGCAGCCGTCGCCATGATCGGCCCGAAATTACGCGCGGTCTTGCGATAGACCAGATTGCCCCAGCGGTCGCCGCGTTCTGCTTTGATCAGCGCAAAATCGGCGTGGATCGGAAACTCGAGGACGTAGCCGCGGCCGTTGATGAGCCGCGTCTCCTTGCCTTTGGCGAGATCGGTCCCGTATGCGGTGGGCGTAAAGAAGCCGCCGATGCCCGCGCCCGCCGCGCGGATGCGCTCCGCCAGATTGCCCTGCGGCACCAGTTCCAGCTCGATGTCGCCGGCGCGGTAGAGCGCATCGAACACTTGCGAGTCCACCTGGCGCGGGAAAGAGCAGATGATCTTGCGCACCCGCCGCGCCTTGAGCAGCGCCGCGAGCCCGGTCTCGCCGTTGCCGGCGTTGTTGTTGACGATGGTCAGGTCCTTCGCGCCCTGCGCGATCAGCGCATCGATCAGTTCCGCCGGCTGACCCGCCGGGCCGAAACCGCCGATCATCACCGTGGCGCCATCGTTGATGTCCGCCACTGCCTCGCTGACTGTACTGACGATTTTGTTGATCATGTCGGTCAGCGGGGATAGTAGGGAGGAATCTTCGCGTCCACGTTGACCCACACCGATTTCGCCTCGGTGTAGTCGTGCATCGCCTCGAAACCCATCTCCCGCCCGTATCCCGACCTGCCGATGCCGCCGAACGGCGAGCCGGGATTCACCCGCTTGTAGCAATTGATCCAGACCATGCCGCTGCGCATTGCCGCCGCGGTGCGATGCGCGCGCTGCAGGTTGGTGGTCCACAGCCCGCCGCCCAGGCCGTACTCGGTGCCGTTGGCGATCGCCAGCACTTCCTCTTCGTCGCGGAAAGTGGCGACGGTGACGAAGGGGCCGAACACTTCCTCCTGCGACACCCGGTCGGTGGGCTTGGCACGCACCACGGTCGGTTCGAAGTAGCAGCCTTTGGAGAGATCGTCGCGTTGCGGCGGCTTGCCGCCGAGCAGGATTTCGCCTCCCTGTTCCTTTGCCACTTTCACGTAGGCGAGCACGCGGTCGCGGTGCATCTGCGAGGTGAGCGGCCCCATCTCGGTGTCGGCATTCATCGGATCGCCGAGCTTGATCGAGCGCGCCAGCTTGATAAATCCGTCGAGAAACTGCTCGGCGATCTTTTCGTGGAGGATCAGCCTCGAGCCGGCAATGCAGGCCTGTCCTTGATTGTGGAAGATCGCGAACGCCGAACCGTTGATCGCCGCCGGCATGAACGCGTCGTCGAAGACGATGTTGGCGCCCTTGCCGCCAAGCTCGAGTTGCACCCGCTTGAGGTTGCCGCTGGAAGCCTGCACGATCTTGCGCCCCACCGCGGTCGAGCCGGTGAAGGCGATCTTGTCCACGCCCGCATGCTCGGCAAGGTACTGCCCGGCGATGTTGCCGTAGCCCGGCACGATGTTCATCACCCCTTTGGGGAAGCCGACTTCGCGCGCCAGCTCAGCGACTCTCAGGGTGGAGAGCGGCGTCAATTCGGCGGGCTTCATCACCACGGTGTTGCCGGCGGCGAGCGCCGGGCCCATTTTCCAGCTGGTGAACATCAGCGGGAAGTTCCACGGCACGATCTGGCCGACGACGCCGACCGGTTCACGCAAAACGTAGTTGAGGAAACCCTGCTCCACCGGCACCACGCTGCCCTGGAACTTGTCGGCCATGCCGCCGAAGTAGCGGAAGGTCACCGCGGTGCG
>JBGQGT010000170.1:0-5629 GCA_041497595.1 Gammaproteobacteria bacterium | reverse complement strand
GCGCGAGTTTCATCAGTTGCTGCCGCCGCTCGGTTTCATCGGGCGTCTCGGGCCGCGCACGGGAATCGAGCAGCGCGAGCCGGGTCACCCGCTGCGGAGCCTGGCGCATGACCTCCAGCGCGACGTAGCCGCCCAGCGACAGTCCGGCGAGCGCAAATTCCTTCCACGGTGCATCGCGCAGCACCGACTCGCCCATCTCCTTCATGGTTTCGTGTTCGGTCAGATCCGGCACCCAGAACCGCGCGACATCCGCCAGTTCCGACAACTGCGGTTCCCACAACGCAGCGTCGCAGAGCAGGCCGGGGAGCAGGACCAATGGTTGTTTCATTTTTTTTCACAATCTGCAGTGAGTCAGGTTCCGGAAGCGTCTGTTCGATCTTTTCGGCCATCTCGTTGCAGTACCAGCGAAGTATACCGGGAGCGCCATCGTTGGGCGCCCGTCGGAATTGATGCAGATTTGCGTGCCAAGAGACTGCCGATCACGGCATTGACAAGCGCATGGCGACCATCGCGCTGCTGGTGCGCAAAATCACGCTCATTCCGGAATTCTTGCCCCCACAGAATTACGAGTTGTAACCGCAGGAGGGGCTCTCGAAGAAACAGGCCGTTGCCGTGATCGGGCGGCTCTTTCCTGAGAAAACGGATGTCGAGGTGTCGTGTTCGCGCCTGCGTTGGTGCCTTTGCTCCATTCAGGATGGAACTGGCGCGCTTCCGGTTTGCTGTTTCACAACACGCAAGCAAGACCGAACAGCGCGAAAGTCAGCCGCGGACAGGTCGTATACAGGCCGATCGAGGGACGCCTGCAAGGTATAGCAGCGCCCTCTGATTCTCCTCTGGTACGGCTAGTACTGCTTGTCGCCGCCCTGTTTCTTGGATTGCTGGGAGCTGTTGACCGGTGGTCCGCTGTTTTCGGTCCTGTTGCCGGACGCAGTTGCGCGCGCGCCATCCACGGCAGGCTGGCCTGTCTTGGTTGACTCCGGCGTGACGGTGGCCCCGGTATGGCCGCCCGGGTCCGGGCCCATGCTCAACAGGTCGGGCAGTTTGGTCGTGCCGGTAACATTCGAATTCTCGATCTGACTTGACCCCCACTGCTGAGCAGAGATATCGGCGAGCGCGAGGACTGAGAACACGGCTGCAACAATGAGTGCGAATTTCATGACATCCTCCTGCAAGAACTTCTGCCTGATCTGTGGATATCGGAGATAGACGTTCCAGCCAGATCGAAGCGATCTATTGACAGATCGACCGATGCGAGAAAAATTCTCGATCGGTTCAATCTAACGCCAGGTGTTAGCTGATGTCGGTGCGGCAGCGCACGGTTGTGGGAATAATCCGTAGAACGCTCGAATCAATGGTTTACGAGCACTAAACGGCATAGAACTGACCCTCTGATTTGGGCTGACCCTCTGATTTGGGGCTGAACCGCCGGCCGGCTATTTCGTTTTCGACGGCAGCCTGATCGTCCTGCCGGCCACCATGAACGCGCCATATCCACGATGATGGATCGTGCGCGGGTCTTTCTCCGACGGATCGATCCAGGCCTTGAGAACCTCGAGGATGAAAAGCAGGTACTTGTTCGACATCGACGAATCGATGACCTTGCATTCCAGGTTGGCGTAGCACTCGTCGATCAGCGGCGCCTTCACCTTCGAGGCCGCCACCGGCGTCAGGCCGAAAGCCCTGAATTTGTCGATCCGCCGGCCCGAGGCGTTGCCGCAGGCGACCGCCTGCTTCGCCAGTTCCACCGTCGGGATATTGATCACGCACCCCCGCGTCGCCTTCAGGGTATCGAACGTCAGGTTCCGGTTGCTAATCACACAGGCGACGAGCGGCGGTTCGAACTCGAGCATCGTGTGCCACGACTGGGTCATGATGTTGTGGCGGCCCTTGCGCGAGGTCGAGATCATGACCACGGGCCCCGGCTCGAGCAGCCCATACACCTTCGACAGAGGGAACGATCTCTTCTTCATCTGCGCACCTCCGATTCGCCTTTGCTCTCGCAAGCGTTGAATGAGTCCGCCCCGATCAGACCGCTATATATTTGGAGCGCCCCAGTTCCACTCCGGCTGGAACTGGGGCGCTTCTGATGTACTCTCTCGAGCGCCGTAAACAAGACCAAACAGCGCGCAGGAATCAGCCGAGGACAAGGCGCAAACAGATCAACCGCGAGACGCCTATAAAGTATAGCCCTGACCCTCTGATTTCCTCTGACTCCCTACCCGATCACGCCGGTATCCAGCACGCGCCATAAGTAAAGCGCGAGATACGAACGATAGGGCGCCGCCAGCTCCGGATCGACGCGGTGCTTCTTGCTGCGCCGCGTGCCCTCCAGCAACCCGATCGCCCGCCGGATACTGCCGTCGGCGTAGGGGAACACGTCCTCGTGACCCACGTAGAACAGTGCGATGATCGAGGCGGTCCAGTCCCCCATGCCCTTGTGGCGCCCGATCTCCTCGGCCAGATCCTCGGCCGACAGCGAATACCAGTGATCCACTGCACTCGCATCGGCGCCGATGCGAGCACCGAATTCGCAGACGGTTCGTGCCTTCGAGCCGCTCAAGCCGCAACCGCGAAGGCTCTCGAAGTCCAGCAGCCACGAGCCTTCCAGTCCGAGATCGGAGGCCTTGTCGCGCACCCGTTGATAAATGGAGTGGGCGGCCTTTGAGGAGAGCATTTGTCCGGTGACGATCCGGACGACCGCTTCCGGCAATGCCATGTCCCGTCTGCGCAGGCGGGGGATCGTCGCTACCTTTCCAAGCACCCCGGCATGCATCGGGTACTGCGCCTGGAGATAGCGTTTAATTCTGATGCTCATCGCGGGCAATGTTACCGAGTCCTGGCGGTGCATATGTCTCGACTTGGCGGGGACCACAGGATCAAGTGGCTAAGACTTGTTGCCTGCACGGATTTGTCTGACCGCAAATCGACTCACCTTCGCAGCGCGAAGCGGGCGGGCCATTGGAGAAGCCTGGTCACAATCCTTGCAAGAAACAAGACCTGACCCCATCGTTCCACATATTGCTCCGTTGATTTACCGCCCCCGCAACAGCGCTACTGTTTGCGGTTCTTCTCTTCTTCCTCGTCCTTCTTCTCGCCAGGCTTTTCCACGGGTTTACCGGTTTCCGGCTTCGGTGCCCGCGCCTTCTGCGCTTCGGGCGGCCTCGGCACGTTCACCGGTTGCGGCGCTGTCTTCTGCGCTTCGGGCGGTTGCGGCACCTTCTTCGCTTCCGGCGGCGGTCCCTTCTGCGCTTCGGGTGGTTGCGGCGCCTTCTGCGCTTCCGACGGCCGCCCCTTCGGCGTCTCCGGCGGTCGCGACACGCTCACCGCAGGTTGCGGTTCACTTACTGGAGGTCGCCGCGCCCTCTGCGTTTCCGGCGGCCGCCCCTTCGGCGTCTCCGGCGGCCTCCGCACACTCACCGGTGGTGGCGGTTCCTTCTGTGCTTCGGGTGGTTGCGGTCCCTTCTGCGCTTCGGGTGGTTGCGGTCCCTTCTGCGCTTCGGGCGGTTGCGGCACCCTCTTCGCTTCGGGCGGCGGTCCCTTCTGCGCTTCGGGTGGTTGCGACGCCTTCTTCGCTTCCGGCGGCCGCCCCCTCTCTGCTTCGGGTGTCTGCGGTCCCTTCTGCGCTTCGGGTGGCTGCGGCGCCTTCTTCGCTTCCGATGGCGGCCCCTCCTGTGCTTCCGGCGGTTGCGGCGCCTTCTTCGCTTCCGGTGGCCGCCCCTTCTCTGCTTCGGGTGTCTGCGTTCCCTTCTGCGCTTCCGACGACCGCGGTCCTCTGGGAGCAGCAACTTGCTGCTTGGGCGGTGGCACTGCAGGCTGCGTGGGACTGACGACTTTGACGGCTGGTGCCGGCGCTGGTGCGGCGGGTTTTACGGCCGCAAGCGCTGCCGCATCGAGCGGCTTGCCAGGATTCGCCGCGAGCGCGGGCAGCTTTGCCGCAAACGGGACGGGCGCGGGTGGCGGCGTCTCTTTCGCCACGACCGGTCGCGCCTGCGCTTCGGCCGGCGGCTTGCGGCCCGGGCGCGCCGTACCGTGCACGCTGGTCTGCTCGGGCGCCACGGCAGCCACTTGCGTGACCGGCGCCGTCGCGACCGCGTCTTTCGACACCGGGATTGCGGCTTTCGCGACCGGGTGCGATTGCGCGAACGCGTTCGCCGGCACGGCGATGACTGCGCCGGGCACCCGCTGATTGACGTAGGTGATGTTGGTCACATTGGTGTTGTTGTACACGTTGGTGATGGTCGTGTTGTTAACCGTCGTATTGCTGGTATTGACATTGTTGAAGTACGTGCGGCTCACCGGGTATGAAGGTCGATATACGTCGCGGGGCCCGAGCGGAAACCACCCCACGCTGCCGGCATTGCCGATAGAAATCGACAGCCTGAAATTACTGCCCCCGATGAACGCGACCAGCGCCGGGGCGTACACGGGCTGCACGCGGGCCGGCCCCGGAACCCAGCCCCAGGTTCCGCCGAGATCGGCCCAGCGGCCGTAGTGCGATACCGCGAATCCCCATGGCGCGTCGTCAACCCACGTCCAGCCCCATGGTTCGACCCACGCCCAATGTCCGTCGTGGTAAGGCGCCCAGCCAGCCGGGACGCGATTCGGGACCCACACGTTGCCGTAGCCCTCGGCGGAGCGCCAACTGCCGTACTCATCCAGGTCCTCGTACCCGATCACATCGCGCGAGACGTAGCGTGCGGAAACCGAATTTTCTCCGCGGCGATCGCGATCGTAGGACCAGCGGTCGAACTCGTCGTCCGGCGCCGGCTCGAGGTAGTCGTAGTCGCGCAAGCTGGTCCCGAAGTAACGGTAGGTCTGCCCGGCATTGACGAGGTACGCCGCGCCTTCGCCATAGACCTCGGCCTGGCCGTCGCGCGCTGCGACGGTCGTCGCATCGCCGGCCGGATCGACGTCGATCCGGTATCCGCCTGGCCGGCGAATCGAATACGCGAGATTCGGCGTGTCGATCTCGACCACATCTCTCGGGCCGAGGCGCCGCACCCGAACGTTCAGCGTGCCCTGCGCTAACTGCAGTTGCGCGACGCGGTTGTCGAGATTGAGCAGTGTCACGCTGGTGCCGCCGCCCATGTAGAACACGGCCGAGCCGATCTGCAGCTCGGCACGCGCGCCGTCATCCACCCACAAACGGTCGCCTGTGATCAATGGCCGGTTTATTCCCGCCACCACCCAATCGTCCTCGCCGGCCGGCGAGAAGCTTACGGCACCGCTGATATAGCCCAGGCGCGCGACGCGTTCCGGCGGGTCGGCGCTGGCCCAACCCGCCAATAGCAGCATGGCGGCGCCGAACAGCAACGCAATAACGCGATTGCGAGAATGTATTTCTTGCATGGTCACGTGTAGAGACCGCGCGGTATCGAGCTTCATAGGAAATCCCCTTGGTAGCTCACGCCTTTGAATTCAAGAATCGAACGACTCCGAGAAGTACTTCCGCTCGTTCCTGTTGCATTTCGAAGAAATCTGTCCCTATTGGTGCAGTACTTTGCGAAGAAACTGCCGTGAAGCACGGCTTCGTCCAACTCGACCGGATGACCATCGAACAGGGGTTTATGGCATTTGCCGCACCGCGGCTTGTCGCCGGTCCGCTCCGTCGGCACGTGGTTGGTGGTAT
>JBGQGT010000169.1:0-5638 GCA_041497595.1 Gammaproteobacteria bacterium | reverse complement strand
TTGCAGGCCAATCACTTGTAGAAAACGTGGCCACCGATACGTGCGATGGGTTGCCGGCCTTGCGTCCAGCTCGGCCGGATGTAGGTTGCGTGATAGTGCAGCGCACCGTTCAGCTGCGGCGGTTGCCGTCCGAAGTAGACGGCTTCAGCAACTTCCCTGGCCTGATGCCACTGCTCGCCTTCCGGGTGCGGAATGATGTCGAACTCCGTCCATGAGAATGCGCCCACGTAACGCTTGCGCAGCCGGTCCCATCTTTTCTCGTAGACGACTTCGCAAACCGTTCCCGGGTAACGGCGCGAGGCCACGCGGTTCATCGTGACTTCCGCCACCGCGTATTTCCCCGCAAGGGGCTCTCCCCGGGCTTCGTAGTAAACATTCAGCGCAAGACACGTCAGTTCGCGCTTCTCCGAGCTGTTCGACTCAAGCCAATACGCGAGGGCACCGAACGTCGTGATGGCCACCCCGACAATCAGAGCGGCGATCCACGGAGCCTTGCTTCTGGTGTGCCAGAAAAAGCGCACATCGTTCCGCCAGCCGGACAGCAGCGGTACGCGGCGCGCGGTACGTCGCATGTAGAGGAGTTTTCGCAATATTTTCGGGATCGATGGATGGCGCGTTGCGTCACATCTTGGCGCCATGCAGTGCCATTGCAGTCTATTAACGCAAGAATCGGGCCGTTCCGGACGGGCGTTTTGCCGGCCAGGAAGCGCCGGGATTTCCAGAACAAGGGGCAGATCCCTGCGGAATTCGCATGACAATTGCGCGATGCCCGGGATCGGCGAATCTCGTGCAGATTCTACTACTGTCACGAGCGCAGTCATCGAGTGCCGCGCAACGACTGTTACTGCAAGGAACAGGCCAATGCTGCCTGCCATTTGCTCCCGATGCCGCACCGCTGGCAACCGCCACCGACGCAAATGGAGGAAACTATTGTGCTGGTGCGGCGCCCCAGCGGCACCGGCCCGCGGCCCAGCCTCGGGCGGCTTCGCAGCAGACGTTGCAGCCTCATAGCCTCATCGTAAGGAGGAGCGCATCATGGACAAGCCGATCGATGCATTTGCCAACTCTCCTGGTTTGCCGCGAGTGGCCCGCGTCGGAACGCTGCAACCCCTGCACTGGCTCGCGCGCGGATGGAAGGATTTCACGGCCAACCCCGGCCCCAGCGTCGCCCACGGATTGATTCTGGTCGCGCTGGGATGGTTGAACCTGTTGATGTGCAGCACGCAGATCGATCTGTTCGCCGCGGCAGTGTCCGGCTTCCTGCTGATTGGGCCGGTATTCGGCGCCGGATTTTACGAGCTGTCGCGGCTGCGCGCCTCCGGCCAGCGCGCCACTTTCGACGCATCACTCGACGGCGCGCTGAAAAACGGGAAATCGCTCGCACGCCTGGGACTGCTGCTTGCGATCCTGACGATCGCATGGGTGCTGATATCGAGGTTGCTGTTCGTGCAGGCTCTGGGCGGTACCCTGCCGTCGGTTCGCGAAAATTTCTACCAGACCATCGTGGACTGGCACTACTACGAGCTCTTCGTAACCTATTTGAGTACCGGTGCGGTTTTCGCGGTGGTTGCATTCATCGTGTCTGCGGTCTCGGCGCCGATGATCTTCGACCGTGCCGCCGACACCAAGTCGGCGATTCTGACAAGCATCAAGGCCGTCGGCACCAACCCTTCGGCGATGATCGTCTGGGCGGCACTGATCGCGGGGCTCACCGCGATTGGATTCGCCACTTTTCTGTTCGGGCTGGTAGTCGTCTTGCCTGTGCTGGGGCACGCAACGTGGCACGCGTACCGGGATCTCGTTCGCTGAGGGTGGCTGTTCACCAGTGGCTAGTGGCTGGAGGCTGTAAAATTCTAGTCATTACATTTTGCCTTTCGTTTGCGTCCTTTGCGTTGAACATTCTTACCGCTGGCCAACGGCTAGCCGGTGTCGTCGCAGCAGCCACAGCGCGATTGCGATGTTCAACAGGTTCCACAGGATGCCGTTGACGAACGCGGCGTTGTAGGAGCCGGTCCAGTCGAAGATCGCGCCCGACATCCAGCCGCCCAGGGCCATGCCGAACAGCGAGGCCATCATCACGGTGCCGACGCGCGCACCGGCCTCGTTCGGCGGGAAGTGCTCGCGCACGATGATTGCGTACGACGGCACGATGCCGCCCTGGAACAGGCCGAACAGCGCCGAGATCACGTAAAGCGATACGAGGCCGTCGAACGGCAGGAACAGCTGCAGCGCGAGCGCCTGCAGGCTCGAGCCCAGCAGCAGCGTGCGCAGTCCACCGATTCGATCGCAAATCCAGCCGAAGGCGAGCCGGCTCACGATTCCGCAGGCCAGCATCAGCGACAGCATCTGCGTTCCGCGCGCGGCGCCGTAGCCGAGGTCGCCGCAGTAGGCGACGAGGTGAACCTGCGGCATCGACATCGCGACGCAACAACTTAGCGACGCGATGACCAGCAGCGCCTGCAACGTACTGGGCGAGAGCCCCAGCGGGCGTGGCGACCACGAAGCCACTGGTGCGCCTGCCGCTGCCTGCCCTGTCGCGAGCGCCCTTCTTCGCAGCAGCACCGCGAGCGGCAGCATGGTCGCCATGCAGAACACGCCGATGCCGATGTAGGTCTGGCGCCAGCCGACGCTTTCGATGAAATGCTGAACCACCGGCGGCCAGACCGTGCCCGCGAGGTAGTTGCCGCTGGCGAAGATGGCCACGGCGATTCCGCGGCGGCGGGTGAACCACATCGAAGTGTCGGCGAGCAACGGCGCGAACGTCGCGGAACTCCCCACACCGATCAGCAGGCCCTGCGCCAGGGTGAACTGCCAGAGACTGCTGGCCGATCCCGCAAGGACGTAGCCGAGCGCCAGCGCGATCGTGCCCGCCATGACCGGCACCACGATCCCGAAGCGGTCTGAAAGCCGGCCCATGAGAATGCCGCTCAGCCCGTAACCGATCATGGTCAGTGTGTAAGGCAGCGAAGCATCGGCGCGCGCGACGCCGAATTCCGCCTGCACCGGCGGCAGCGCCACGACCACCGACCACATGCCCACGCCGCCGATCGTGGACAGCAGCAACGCCAACACCAGACGGGTCCAGGCGTACGCGGACTCGGCCTCGCCGCCGGGCACCGCACTGTGGTTGTTCTTTGCACCGGCTGCCTGCCGGTCGGTGCTTGACTGCGTCATCCGCTCGCCGCGATGCGGCCTCCTTTACCGGCCGCGATTGTGCCACGACCATCGACCGGAGTCCTGTCTGCCCCCTCGCAAGGATTTCGCGGCTGCGCTACATTGACGATGTCATTTCGATTGCCGGGGCCGGCAATGCGCCTGCTGCTGTTGATTGCCGGTCTGTGGTTCGCATCCAATGCGGCTGCGGCAGGACTTGCGGGGACTTGCGTGCTGCAAGGCCAGCAAGGATTGATCGTCGCGAAAATCGAGGTCAGTGGCACGGCGCTCGCCGGGAGCATCGATCCCGCCGGTCAGGGCACCATGAAGCTGACCGGCGCAGTGACGGGCAACCGAGCGCGCGGCGCGATCATGCCGCCAGATTTGGGCGCTTGTCTCGTGCGGGCAACTGGCAGAATCCCTGCGCCGGAACGTCCAGCGCGCTGTTGAATTTGCTCGACAGGTTCTGGAAGGCGATCAACCCCGTCAGCTCGACGATCGCGTCCTCGTCGAAGTACTGCCTGAGCCTTGCCATCAGTTCGTCGCTGACGTGACGGTCCGTGATCGTTACCGCTTCCGTATATTCAAGCGCCACGCGCTCCACGTCATCGAATGCGTCGCTTTCGCGCCAGTTCTCCAGCGCGTCGACCTTCTTCATCGAACCCGCGCGCTTCGCGAGCGTCAGCGAATTCAGGTCAACGCAAAACCGGCACCAGTTGATCTGCGACACCCGCACGATCACCAGCGAACGCAGGGTCGGTTGCAACGGCGAGCGCTTGCGGTCCAGTGCGCCGTAGAGCAGCGCCACGGCCATGAACAATGTGGGGGAACGTCCCCACAGCAACGCGGGCATCAGAACCTGACCGTATTTCCTCTTCTGGTTCCAGAAGAACGGGCGGAGGTACCAGGGATAGTGGTCGAGCGGCTTTTCGGCAACCCTCATGACCGTGCTCCAATTCGAATGAGAAGTCGAGCAAAAAGCGTAGCTCGAAACAGCGGATCGCGGGTTGCGATTGATCAAGCGGATGCGTGCAAGGAAACCGGTGTCTGGGCCGTCCCCGATGAGGCGAATCGCTAGAAACAAACCACCCGGGCATCGTCGCGCGCGGCGGCGGCGTAAAATTCGTTCATCCCCGCCATCGCGATGCGCTTGTCGAGGTTCGCCTCGGCGATGTGCCGCACCTGTGCGCACGGCTTGCACGCCAGAACCTTGGCGCCGGCATGGGAGAGGACTTCCTCGAAGCGCGGCGGCGGCCCGAAGGGAACGAGTTTCTCGGCGGTCCCTTGGGTCGCGATATGGATGGCGTCGTGAAACAGCATCAGCGTGACCGTGTCGCCCGCCTGCAGGGCCGAAGCGGCGAAGATGAAGGGAAGCGCCGCCCGCGTCGGATCGGTCGGTCCCCAGGTAGAAGAGATTGCGAAATGCATAGGTTCTCCGTTTCTCGGCCATCAGCCGAGAACGGAAGTGGCTGGTGGCTCGTGGTTAGTGGTTAGTGGCTAGTGGCTCGCAAAGTCTAGCTTCTGCTTTTACCCGTCACTGGTTAGGCAGGTGCGGACATCGTCCGCACTAAGTGGAATTGTAGTTCCGGCATAACGTCGGCTTCGCAGACAGTTAGCCTGCACTGAAACAGGACAAAAGACTGTCCTGTTTTCAGTGTCACTTGTCACGGCTTTTTATGGCCTCAATTCACCTCGGCCTTGTTCAAGCGGCCGACGACCGCATCCATCTCCACCGTCGCCTTGTGGCCGCTGGGCAGGAACATCTGGTACGTGTAATGGGGCCTGCCGGTGAAGCCAACCGACAATTCCATACCCAAAAACCTGACCGGGCCCACGAAAATCACCGGCGCAGCCTCGCGCGCCTTCTCCTCGGGCAGCGTCGCGCGCTCATACATGTTGTAGCGGTAAAGCCCGGACTTGCCCGCGAACTCGAAATTCTTCGGGTTGGCCGGAACACAGGTGGTCTCGCCCATCTTGCCTTCCTTATCCAGAACGGTGATCGCATAGGGGGGTTGGGGGCCGCCGCCGGCCTGACGCCAGGCGGTAACGATACCAGGATGCTCGTTGATCACGGCCGCGATGCAGATATCCAGTGGCCCGCCGGGTTCCGTGGTATCAGCCGCTACCGCGTGCGAATGTCCGGTTACGCAAAGAAAAAAGACGATGACAGTCTTGAAGACGCGCATGTTTTTCTCCAGGTGTTGGTCGGGGTTTTTCTTCCGTCGTTCACATTATCCACCGACGCGGGGTGCCGGGCTGTTTTTCGGGCCTTTCGGTCTTGTTGTCCTTTGACTGCGGCTGACGCGTCGGCTGTATTATCAAAAATAGTGGCCGCACGCCGCACTTGAAGTATTCTGGCTGCTTTTGCGTTAGTCACATAAATGCGGACATGGTCCGCATCAAGTGGAATTGTAGTTCCGGCATAACGTCGGCGTCGCAGGCGCACCGCCGACACGGCGTTCGCGGAGCGATCCGGGGCGGGAGG
>JBGQGT010000168.1:0-5640 GCA_041497595.1 Gammaproteobacteria bacterium | reverse complement strand
GCGGAAAACCTGGCGTGAAGAGTGCCACCGCGGGGGCAAGGCCGTAGGTTTTCTCGGCGGGATTGGTCTTCTTAAGAGTTGTACATTTCTTATGATTACTGATTGCAATCCAAGGCCCACGTTGCAACACGGATTGACGCACTGAAATCGAACAGGCAAACTCCGGTCGCGCCGTACCGGTCAGAGAATCTACAGAATGCCCGCCGGGAAAGACGGCAGACAAAGTTAAGTCGATGTGGGCATCTAAAACCTCAAGGAGCAAAAAAATGAAAAGTTGGAAATTAGCGGGAGCAGCTATCGCGATGCTGGCCGGCAGCTTCGCGACTGTGGCGCAGGCCCAGGACATCAGGCTTTACGCATTCAGTTCAGGCGCGCTAACCATCGGCAAGGGAGTTCTTCAGAACTTTGCCGCGATGGATCCGCCAATCGTGATCCCGGTCGGTTTCTACGTGGTCAAGCACCCGAAGGGTAACGTTTTGTTCGATACGGGTAACAACGACAACCTGATCAAGGACCCGAACTGGTGGCCTGCGGGGCTGCAAGGGCTGAAGCCGGCGATGACGCCGGAAGTGGCCCTCGACTTCCAGCTCAAGAAGATCGGCCTGACTCCGGACGATATCAAATACGTCGTCGTCAGCCACCTGCATCTGGACCACGGCGGCAACGTCAGCAAATTCCCCAACTCGACCATCGTGGTGCAGAAGAGCGAAATCCAGAACGCCTTCTGGCCCGAACAGGGAACGGGCGGTCCGTACGTGATCGGCGATTTCTTGCCGTTGCGTGCACCGAACAACAATTACCCGAACGCCCAGAAGATGATTCAACTGGACGGGGATCTTGACCTGTTCGGCGACGGCACCATGATCATCAAGCGTTGGGTGGGTCACACTCCGGGTAGCCAGATGATGACCGTGAAACTGAAAAATTCCGGGCTCATCATCCTGACCGGCGACAACGTCTACTTCCGCGAGAACGTGGAGAAGAGCATTGCGCCTAACCTGGTGCTTGCTTACGACCCGGCCGGCATTTACAGGGCTTACGAGTGGATCCGCATGATGATGGCGACCCAGAAGGCCGATTACTTCACTGCGCACGATCCGGACGCCTTCAAGGCAATGAAGAAACCGCCGGCATATTACGATTAATAATTAGTTTTAGTTCTCGCAGCACCGGTCGTACGTAACAAGTGACGCTGGGGCGGATCCTCGCCCCAGCGTTGTTTTTTTGACTCTATTCTGATCCGGATTATGCCGGCCCCGGTCATCGTTGCGGAAAATCTCACCAAGTACTACGGCGCCCGTCTGGCCGTGGACCAGGTCTCCTTCGAAGTCAGGCCCAACGAAGCCATGGGACTGCTCGGCCCCAATGGCTCCGGCAAGAGCACCATCCTGCGGATTCTCACCGGATACCTGCGTCCGACATCCGGCAATGCCCGGATCGCCGGGTTCGACGTCGTCGGCCAGGGACTGGAAGCACGCGGACAGCTCGGCTATGTGCCGGAAGACGTGCCCCTCTATACCCAGATGCGGGTCAATGAATTTCTCGATTTCATGGGCCGCATCCGCGGCGTGGGCAATACAAGGCTTCCGGTCGCAGTAGACGAGGTAATCGAGCGCCTGTCACTGGGCCGGGTGCGCACCCTGCTGATCGCTAAACTTTCGCGCGGCTACCGCCAGCGCGTCGCGATCGCGCAGGCGCTGCTGGGAAAACCCAAACTCCTGATACTGGACGAACCTACCAACGGGCTCGATCCGCGCCAGATCATTGAAGTGCGTGAACTCATCCGCACGCTTTCCCAGGAACTCTCTATTCTCGTGACCTCGCACATCCTCACTGAAATCGAACGGGTCGCGCACCGCGTGGCGATCCTGCTCGACGGCAAGCTGCTGACAGTACATGCGCTTGGCGCAGGAGGCAGCACACGGTTTCGCATACGCCTGAGTGGGGCGAGCGAATCCGCAGTGCGTTCCAGCCTGCAGGCAGTGCAAGGGGTCAGCGTGGTGGAAAGCCTGCCATCGCAGGGCACCTATATCCTTGAGAGCACCATCGGAACCGCACCCGCGGTCAGCGCGCTGGTGCAGGCCGGCCTCGCGGTCGAGGAGGTAAGCAGCTCGGGCTCCGGGCTGGAGGAGCTGTTCCTGCGCCTCACCGAGGGTGCACAGTGATGAGATCTTTCCTTACGCTTCTGGGCAAGGAAGTGCGTGCGCTGTTCCAATCGCCCATTGCCTACATCGTGATCGCAGTGTTCCTGTTCCTGATGGGCTACTCGTTCACCCTGACCCTGTTCGTGAACAAGTACGCCACGCTGGTCCACATCTTCTTCCAGTCCGCGGGCCTGCTGCTGCTGATCGTCCCGATCATCACCATGCGGCTCTTCGCCGAGGAGCGCAAGGCAGGCACGCTGGAACTGCTGCTAACCGCGCCGGTGCGCGAGAGCCATGTCGTGCTGGCGAAGTATGTGGCGAGCATGGCGGTGGTGCTAACGATGATTGCGCTTACCGGCACCTATGCGATCGTGCTGGGCATGTTCGGCTCGCCCGAATGGGGTCCGATCTACAGCGGCTATCTCGGTCTTGCGCTGTTCGCCAGCACGCTGGTGTCGCTCGGATTGATGATCTCCGCGCTCACCTCTAATCAGGTCGTGGCGGCCATTGTCACCATCGGCGTGTCATTCATGATGTGGACCATCGACACGCTGGCCGCGATGATGCCGGATGCGCTTGAGCGCATCCTGATCAGTCTGTCCCTGCTCGCGCGCTTCACGCCGTTCGCGACCGGCGCGATGTATACGTCCGATTTCGGATTCTTCGTATGTAGCACGCTGCTGGCCTTGTTCCTTGCCATGCGCGCGCTGGCACGCAGGTAATCCGCCATGGAACACGGCCAGATCGAATTGGGTCCGATCCTGTGGTTCCTCGGCTGGGCGCTTGCCGTGGCCGTGCTGTTTTTCGCAGGGCTGCGCCTGCCGCTGCAGACCCGCTTCGCCCGCGTAAAGTCCCTCTTCTACAACATTGGCGTCGTGGCGACCGCGCTGATCGTTGCCGCGCTGGCGAGCACCGCGATCATTCTGCACGACGTCCACATCGACCTGACGCGGGAGAAGATATTCACGCCCTCGCAACAGGCCATGAAAGTCGTGGACGATTTGCAGGTGCCGGTGCGGCTGACGTACTTCTATCGCGGTCAGGATCCCAGCGGACGGCGCTTGAAGGAAGTGCTGGATGTGATGGGCAGACGCAACGCCCTGCTCGCAGTGCGCACCGTGGATCCAGACCGGGAGCCTTCTGTCGCGCAATCCTACGGGCTACGGATGTCCAACGCCGCGATCCTAGAGGCAGAAGGGCGCAAGATCGTGGTTCAGACCACCGACGAGTCCGAGATTGCGATCGGCATTCAGCGTGTGCTGCGCGAGAAAGTGGTCACCGCCTGCTTCCTCGAGGGGCACAACGAGTTTCCGATGGACAACTTCGAGTTCCACACGCACGTCGAGGGCATAGCCGGACACAGCCACGACGACGCCTCGTCGAACGTCGTGCAGACGACCGGGCATGGCATCGGCCGCCTGCGCCGCGCGCTGGAAGCGCAGGGCTACGAAACGCGCAAGGTTGTTCTTGCGACGGCATCGAAGGTACCCGACGCTTGCCAAGTCCTGATCGTCGCCAATCCTCGCACCACTTTCCTGCCGGCCGAGAGCGCAGCGCTGGAAGCGTTTCTTCAGCAGGGAGGCTCGCTGTTCGCGATGCTCGACCTCGGCTTCGTGCTCGAGCCAAAGCTGGCCGCGCTGGTCGAGAAGCTCGGCGTGCGGCTGCCGCAGGAAGCGGTGGTCGATCCCCTCAGCCATTATTCCTCCGACGCTGAAATGGTGGCGGCCACCTCATACGATCGGAATCCGATTACTAACAATATCTCGATGACCTTCTATCCGGGGATACGGCCGCTGATTCCGGTCCAACCCGTTCAGGGCGTCATCGTCGTGCCGCTGTTCTCGAGCAGCCGCGACAGCTACACCCGGCCGGTGCAACCGGTGGCCGTCCGCGAAGTGGCCGCGAACATCCCCGTTGCGCGCGCCCGCACCGAGCAGCGCGGCCCGCAGGTGCTTGCGGTGACCGCGGAAGGCCAGTTGCCCGGTGCTACGGCCGGCGCACCGCGCTTCCGCGCGGTTATCGTCGGCGACGGCGACTTCGCCAGCAACTCCTTCCTGCCCTACCTCTCCAACAGCGACCTGGCGATGTCCCTGATTCGCTGGCTCGTGCGCGAGGAGCGCTCAACCGCAGTGGCAAGCCGCATACCGGTGCCGCCGATGATCTTGCTCTCCAGCGCGCAGATGAAGGCAATCTTCCTTCTGGTCGAGGTGCTCCTGCCGCTCGCCGTAATCGCACTCGGCGTGATGGTCTGGTGGCGCAGGCGATGAACGGCCGTCACCTCTGGACAGCCGGCGCCGCCGTTGCCGCGCTTGCGTTTCTGATCGCGATGGTGGTGACTGGTGCGCTACCCGAGCAGCGCCAATTGGTGAAGTTCGAAGCCAAGGGCGTCATGAAACTCGAACCCGATCTCGTCACACGGGTGGAAATTCACCAGGGGGACCACGCGGCCGTCCTGCTGCGCACGCCCGACGGCGGTTGGGTCGCCGAGCGCGGCGGCGCGCTGTCTGCCGAGCTCGCCAAGAAAGTTGCGCTCGCGGTGCAGTTCATGAACACCGCCGGCCCGATCCGAATGATCGACGCGGCGGATCTCCAGGGCGCGAACCTGCGTGACTTCGGGCTCGATCCGCCGGCTCTGTCGGTGGTACTTTTCCAGGGCCCTCAAGCCGTGATCGGGGCGCGTTTCGGAACGCACAATCCCGAAGACACGGCGCAGTACATGATGCTGGAAGGAAGCCGCGAGCTGGTCCTGATGTCGCGCTTCGTCGGCCAGGAATGGGAGTCGGTGGCCGCCGGAGTGCTCGCAAGGTGACTATCACGCACCGACTTGCGGCGATCCTGGTTTCGTGCGTTGCGGCTCTCGTCTTTCCCGCGCAGGCACATCAGGGTGGTACCACCGGCCTTGCGTCCATCGCGATCGGCGACACCAGCATCCGCTACAGCCTGACCCTGCCCGACGTGCCGATGCCGAGTCCGCTCGCCGAGCAGATGGGCTTCGGCCAGCCGGGCGTGACGCTTGATTACCTGCCGCTCGCCAGGGCGGTCGCCGAAAAAATGCGCTTCACCAATAACGGCGCCGCCTGCGTCGCCGCCCCCGGCCAGATCGTCCCGCCGAGCGCGACCGCGGTGACCGTCACCGCGATCGTGGACTTTGTCTGTCCCGGAAAGATCCGTGAACTCGGGATTCACGACGATCTGTTCGACGTGGCCGGGCCGAACCTGCATACGCTTGCCAGAATCGAATGGCCGGGCGGCGTCCGGCAATTCGTCTTCGCCAGCGAAGCGCGCGAGACAACGGTTTCCGTCGGTGCGAAGTCCGAGGCCGCGCGCCGCGCCGGCAATTCTTTCGCACTCGGCGTCGCGCACGTTCTCAGCGGCTACGATCTGCTTCTCTTTCTGCTGGTGCTGATGCTGCGCGGCGGCGGATGGGTACGGCTCCTCCAGATCATCGCGGCATTCACGGCGGCGCACAGCGTCACGCTTGCTTTGGCGGCGTTCG
>JBGQGT010000167.1:0-5653 GCA_041497595.1 Gammaproteobacteria bacterium | reverse complement strand
GTCACGGGAGCATCTCGTCACAAGTCCCACCTCGTCACGTCGTCTCGGTTTTGCCGAGACCCGATTCCCTGCTTTTTACCTCGTCACTCCGTCACGCGTTACGTTCGTCACGGCTTTCAGATATCTGGCCAGAATATCCTGCTCGGTCCGGGTACGCTGGTTGATAAGGCAGGGGAAGCGCAACAACAGCGTCACCTTGCCGGCGTCACCGAGCCGCACGGTTACCCGCGGATCCGCAGACGGCATCACGATGAACTGCTCGCCCTCCAGATCCCGCAGGGCTTTCTGCGCGGGAGCAACGAATTCGGAGCACACCGCCCTGGCCGCTTCGATGAGGCCCTCCTTCGCGGTTTCCAGGTTACTGCCCGGCGCGAGCGGCACGGCGACCAGCGCAAGCTGGTAGTTGCCCAGACGTGAATGGTTTTTCAGCGCGTGGCTCACGTAAAAGCTGTTGGGAAACTGCACTACCCGCCCGGTGAAAAGATGCTCCTCGCTCATCTCCAGCACGGTGGTGGAAAACAGCGTCTGGTCGATGACTTCGCCCTTGATGTCGTTGATCTCGATGACATCGCCGAATTCGAAACTGCCCGAAGTGGTGCGATGGATGTACCCGAGTATCGAGGTCAGCAGCTCTTTTCCGCCCAGCACCAGCGCCACGCTCAACGCCGCAAATGACAACGCGGCGGCGCGCAGCTCGGCACGCCAGACGAACCCCATCGCGACCAAGGCGACAAGAAACGAGAAATTGCGCCAGAACACCGACGCGCGGAGCTTGGTCTCCCGGGACAGCCACCCCCTGCCCCGCAACGCGGCCGAGATGAAGATGTTGGCGAGAATCACCGCCGCGACAATGACGATCGTGGCGACGATTTCCGGCCCAAGTCCGGCGAGAAAAGAATCGGATTCCATGTTCCGTCGAAAGTTCTTTCAGGTCAGGCAAAGCCACGCGGCCTTGCCGCAGACCCGTCATTCTAGCGAATGAAAGGAGAAAGGCTAAGGTAAAAGGTGAAAGGTAAAAGGTGAAAGGTTAAGGGCTAAAGGCTAAAGGTACGAGGTGAAAGTGACAGCGAACCAATGGTTCTTGATTTCACTTTTGACTTTCACCTTTGAGCTTTCACCTTCTGTTTACGCCGCATTCCTTTCAATACCTTCTTTTCAATACTCGCTCGACGGGTGCCCTTGAGGGGTACTCAGCACAGATCTGTTGCCGTTCCTTCATCCTTGCTCTTGAAAAGCTGCCCCGGCTCGACGCCGGTGGCGCAACGCACCGCGTCCTCGACGGTTTCCAGCCACACGAATTCGAGCTTCTCGCGCGCGGCCGCGGGCACGTCCTCCAGGTCTTTCTGGTTGCGCTTGGGCAACATCACGGTCTTGATGCCTGCGCGCAACGCCGCCAGAACCTTCTCCTTCACGCCGCCGATCGGCAGCACCAGGCCGCGCAGCGAAATCTCACCGGTCATCGCCACGTCGGCACGCACCGGCTTGCCGGCAAGCAGCGACACCAGCGCCAGGAACATCGCCACGCCGGCGCTCGGGCCGTCCTTCGGCGTCGCGCCCGCGGGCACGTGCACGTGCAGGTCGGTCTTCTCCAGCGATTCGCCGCTATACATCTTTGCCAGCGTCAACGCCGCCTGCGCCGACTCCTTCATCACGTCGCCCAGTTGCCCGGTAAGGATGAGCTTGCCGGAACCCGGCACCTTGGTGGCCTCGATGAACAGGATGTCCCCGCCCACCGGCGTCCACGCCAACCCGGTCGCCACGCCTGGCAGCGCCGTACGCAGCGCCAGTTCATCCTCGAACTTGCGCGGGCCGAGGATGGCGTGCAGGTCCGAAGCATCCACGGTCACGCTTTCGGCCTGCCCTTCGGCGATCTTCATCGCCGCGGAACGCAGCACCGCCCCCATCTCGCGTTCCAGATTGCGCACGCCGGCCTCCCGCGTGTAGTCGCGGATGATGGCCTTGATCGCGGCATCGGTGAGTGTGGCCTGTTCCGGCTTGAGCCCGTTGGCTTCGAGTTGGCGCTTCACCAGGTAGCGCCTGGCGATTTCGAGCTTCTCTTCCTCGGTGTATCCCGGGAGCTGGATCACCTCCATGCGATCGCGCATCGGCCCGGGAATCGTGTCGAGCACGTTGGCGGTGGCGATGAACATCACCTTCGACAGGTCGAAGTCCACGCCAAGGTAGTTGTCGCGGAATTTCGAGTTCTGTTCCGGATCGAGCACTTCCAGCAGCGCATTGGACGGATCTCCATGGAAACCGCCGGCGCCGAGCTTGTCGATTTCGTCAAGCATCAGCACGCCGGTGCGCGATTCCGCGCGCCGGATCGCCTGGATGATGTTGCCCGGCAGCGCCCCGATGTAGGTGCGCCGGTGGCCGCGGATCTCCGCCTCGTCGTGGGTGCCGCCCAGCGCCACGCGCTGGAACTTGCGCGCGGTGGCGCGCGCGATGGACTGCCCGAGCGAGGTCTTGCCCACGCCCGGCGGGCCGACGAAGCACAGGATCGGACTCTTCCCCTCGGGGTTGAGCTTCTTCACCGCAAGATATTCGAGGACGCGGCGCTTGATCTTCTCCAGGCCGTAGTGGTCCTCGTCGAGCACTTGCCTTGCTTCCGCGATGTCGATCGGCTTTGCCGGCTCCGCCTTCCAGGGCAGCTCGCTCAGCCACTCCAGATAAGTACGCAGCATCGAGCCCTCGGCGCTGCCTTCGCCCATTCTCTGCAGGCGCTTGAACTCCTTCACGGCGTGCTTGTGAACGTCCTCGGGCATGCCGGCTTCGTCGATGGCCTTCTTCAGTTCCTCGATTTCAGCGGCGATTTCCTCGCCCTCGCCCAGCTCTTTCTGGATCTGGCGCATCTGTTCGCGCAGCACGTGCTCGCGCTGGCGCTCGTCGAACTCCTTGCGGGTCTTGTCGCCGATCTCCTTAGATAGCCTCAACACCTCGACGCGCTCGCCCAGCAGCCCCAGCACCTTGTCCAGGCGCCGCTTGAGGTCGAAGGTTTCGAGCACCGCCTGCTTCTCTTCGTTCTTCACGTCCAGCAGGTTGGCCACCATGTCGGCAAGCAGCGCGGGAGAGTTCATCGCCTGCACCACGCCCGCGAGTTCGTCCGGGACGTTCGGCAGCAACTGGATGGCCTCGACCGCGCGCTCCTTCAGTTGCAGGAAACGCGCCTCGATCTCGGGGCTGGATTCTTCCGCGGTCTCGACCAGCGCCACGCGTGCCACCATGAACGGCCAGCCGTCAAGGAACTCCAGCACCCGGAAGCGCGACTGCCCCTGGATCACCAGGTGGTGAGCGCCTTCGGTGCCGGTGATGTAGCGCACCACCTGGCCGGCCGTGCCGACCCAGTGCAGGTCGTCCGGGCTGAGCTCGTTCTTCTCCGGGTCGCGTTGCAAAAGAAAACCGACGCGCCGCTCGCTGCGGGCTGCTTCCTGCGCCGCGGCGACCGAGGACGGGCGGCCGATCGTGAGCGGCGACATGATGCCTGGGAACAGCACCGCGTTGCGCAGCGGAATGATGATCAGCGCGTCCTCCGGCAACGGTTTCAATGCCGTGGCGGCGCGCCCGGCATTGGGCGCCGGTGCGGACTTGCCTGCGTCGTCTGGCGAAAGCATTTCCTGCATGGTGGGCCAGAAATTCATGAACACTCCTTCTTGCTGAAAATGAGCGTGAGACACCCGTCCTGCAATTTCCTGCCGGCCAGGGTGAGTGCCTGCGTGGGCAGGCCGATCCGGCGCTCGAAGCGCCCGTACGGAATTTCCAGCGCGTGGATGCGGGCCGCGCATTCGCTTTCGGATGAACCGAGTGGGAATGGCCTGTGCGCGGAAATGGTTATCGCGCCGGGTTCGAGCTTTACCGCGACCGAATCCGCAGCCGCGCCCGGCAGCGCCACGTGCACCCAGACCGCGTCGGCGGTCTCGACGACGTCCACCGGCGGCTCCCAGGCAGGCGCTTCGGCCGCAGCCGGGCGAATGAACTGCCGGTGCAGCCGGTCGGCTTGCTCCAGGAGCGAAAGGGCTTCGCTCCACATCAGTCGGGAAAGGTCGCGCGAGGTCATCCAGGATTCTCCGCAATGAACCTTAGATGGCGACGATCAGGCGGGAATCAAGCCGTGCGGTCGGTCGGGGAATATCTGGTTAGATCAGTGACTTCGGTTTGGGCGTTGGACCACGACCCGGTGGGGTTGCTCGAAAATCAGGGCCGAGCTTCGAGGGCCGAGGGCCGAGGGCCGAGAGGGATCATGAAGCGGCAGGACTTGGGACTCATTACGAACTGTAAGGCGGACAGCGCGGTGCGAGGATCGAGTCATGATTTATAAGGCCAAGCAGGACACGACGTGCGATTCAACAAGAGACGCAGTCTCGCTCTCAGCCATTTGCTCGGGCCTCGGCCCTCGAAGCTCGGCCCTCCCATTCACTGCGCCGGAGTCCTCGTTGTTACCCCGTCACGGCATTCACGGCCTTACTACGGATTTGCCTTCAAGTACTCGATGATCTTGCGCCTGATTTCCGGATCCTTCTGGGTGTAAAACATGTACGTACCCGGCACCATGGTCTGCGAACTGGTGATCCATTTGTTGAGGGATGCCTCATCCCACGCAATTCCGTTCATCTTCTTCAGGAAAGTCTCGGAATATTGATAGCCCCCGACGGTACCGGCCTGCCGCCCGAGCACCCCACGCAACTGCGGTCCATACAACGGCACAACGGCGACACGCACAGGCGCGGACGCATCCTCTCCGGACAAAGCTCCGGTCGCCGTTTCCACGTTCCAGCGTGGTGTCATCGGAACGTCCGCCATCGTTGCTCCGGTCAATTGCGGGATTTCCGCGTGCACGAGTCGCCACTGCGACCGGACGGGTGCAAGGTCACCCGCTGCAGGTTGCGCGACGTTGCCGTGGCACACCGCGCATTGTTTGTCATACAACTTCTTGCTTTCCGCCAGATCGCCATCCTGGGCGTTCGCGCTCGCCGCAACGAACAACGCCATGACCAAACCGGCACCCACCGTCCTCGAGCCCATCAGCAGCCTCCTCTTTATCCATGTGGTTCGATAACAGAAACACCCGCCTCTCCATTCGACTCGATACAAGTTCAAAAATGCTCTTAGGAACACGGAAACCCCTTGACCTGGATCAACAAAAAGAATGCTGCCGTCGAAATGCGCGTGAGGCAAGCGCTCTGTTTCTCGCATGACGCAGATCTGTACTTCGCGCATTTGCGAGTGAGCCTCCACTGAAGCAGGACCGGAAACCGTCCTGTTTTCACGGCCTTTACGACATTAGCTCCGGCGTAACGTTGGCTTCGCAAACGCACCGCCGACACGGCGTTCGCGGGGCGATCTGGGGCGGCAGGCGGTGCTAAGGCGCGCGCCCCGGACTCGTTAGGCGTAGCCCAGTTCGCGGGTAGGGGCGCACAAGGCTGTGTTGCACAGTGTTGATCGGGGCGTTATGCGGCCGCTCCCGCGCAAGCGTGACTCGTTAGCGGTACGCCCGTTTGCGGGAACGCGAAGCAGGCTCGGCACATGACAGGTTCCACGCTCGCCATGACTCGGCTCCGCCCCAAGCTACGCCCGCCGGAGAGCCGAGTCGGGCCTGTGGCTAACGTGTCACAGCCGCCCCGCAAACGGCCGATTTCATCGGTAACGAGTCCGCGCG
>JBGQGT010000166.1:0-5678 GCA_041497595.1 Gammaproteobacteria bacterium | reverse complement strand
GGCGCGTTTGATCACGACACCGGCCTCGGTTTCGGCCTTTGCGGCCTCGACCTCGCCCTCTTCCTGCACGCGCTTGAGGGAAATCTCCCGCGAGCGGTCTGCTATTGCGCGTTCGCGCTCGGTCTGGACATGCTCCTGCGCAAGCACGACCTCGGCGCGCGCGCGCTCGGCTTCGGCTTGCGCTTTCGCCTCTTCCGCGTGTTTGCCGGCGAGACGGATCGCGCTGTCGACCTTGTGTATTTCTGAGTTGAGCTGGGATTCGATTTCAATCTTGCGCAGATCGCGTTGCGCGTTCAACTCCATCGCCCTGGTTTCGCGTTCCCGGGTGATCCTCGCGTTTTCGCTGGCGACCATCGCGTCTTCCCTGGCCTTGGCCGCCTCCGCGCTGCTGGTTGCCTTGGTCTTTTCGATTTCGAGTTGCTGCGTGATCTGGGCCTGCTGCTCCTGCTGCTGCAGGTTGAGGCGGCGCTTGGTGGCCTCGAGCTGTGTTTCCCGCACTGCGATTTCCGCCTCGGCCTCGATTTGCGTGCGGCGCTTCCTGTTGGTTGCGATGATCTCGGCCAGTTGCCGCATCCCGACGGCATTGAAGGCGTTGTTCTCGTCCAGCGACGTGAACGGCGCCTGGTCCAGCCGGGTGAGGGAGACCGAGTCGAGGAGCATGCCGTTGTGCGCGAGGTTGTCGCCAAGCCGCTCGGCGACATGGCGAACGAACTCGCCGCGCTTCTCGTGCAAGGTGTCCATGGTCTCGGCGGCCGCGACCGACTGCAGCGCATCGATGAAGCGGCCTTCAAGCAGATTGCGGATGCCCTCGGGGTTAAGTGCCCGCGCACCGATTGCCTGTGCCGCGGTCGCGACGCCGTCAACGGTGGGCTGCACCCGCACATAGAAATCGAGTTCGACGTCGACCCGGATGCGGTCGGTGGTGATCAGCGACTTGTCGCCGGTGCGCTTGACCTCCACGCGGTTGGTCCGCATGTTGATCTCCTCGACCTTGTGCAGGAAGGGCAGCGACAGGCACCCGCCGGAGAGCACCACCTTCTGGCCGCCGAATCCAGTGCGGACCAGGGCTACGTCGCGCGTAGATTTTCGGTAAAAGCGGTTCATGAACGCCACGATGATGGCGATGGCGATGACCGCACCGATGATCGCTAGAAAGACGACCACAGCGACCTCCTGCTTTCAAGTTGTGGTGAGGAGTGGATAGGCGCTTCCGGGCCGCTGAAAGCCGGACCGGGGCGGGAACTTTCATTTATTGTCGACGGCAAATATTTTCCAAGTCAAGGAAAATATTTGCCTTGGAAAGAATAACGGGCTGTCCGGCCGCCCCTTTCCGGCCGCGCCTTTCCAGTTCCGGCCGCAAAGGGGCGGCCGGGGCATTGCTACAGCCGCTCGATGACCTGGAGCAGGTGCCCTTCGGCGCGCGCGAGGTACATGGGAGAGACTTTGCGCCGGTTGTCCAGATACACGGTTTCGCGCGCGCTGCGGTACGGAATCGGCTTGAGATCGGCGGCCGGCCAGGGTCGCCGCTGGCGATGGCTTCGTTCAACGAGCGCGGCCAGGAACTGTACGCCCTCGTAAGTGGACTGGCCCAGGGTATTGAGCGTAGGGGCGCGCTCCCCGAGCAGGCTGTAGTATCGTTCCTTGAACGCCATATTGGCATCCGTGGGTACGCTGGCGAAGTAACCTGCGGTGGCGTACAGGCCTTCGGTATTGTCCGTGCCGATTGCAAGCAATCCGTTCTCTTCGATGGCGCACGACAGCCGGACCATGCCGCGCATCCTGCTTCCCGCGGAGCCAAACTCGCGGTTGAACGCGATGGCGTCCTGCCCGATCAGCGAAAGGAGCAGCGCGTCGACCTTCAGGTGCGCAAGCCGCTCCAGCACTGGACCGAAATCGCTCACGCCCAGAGGCAGGTACAGGTCGTCGACCACCTCACCGCCGGTTTCGCGGATGTAGCCCTTGGCCAGCGCATGCGAGATCCGCGGCCAGACGTAGTCGTTTCCGAGCAAAGCCCAGCGCTTCATCCGGAACCGCCTGGTCAATGCGTGAATGGCCGGGCGCAGTTGTTCGGAGGTTGTCTCGCCGATCGCATACACCCCCGGCGAGCATTCGCCGCCTTCATACAAAGGCGTGTAGACGTAGGGAACGCGGCCGCCGACCGTGCTTACCAGCCTCTGGCGCACCGAACTGATGTGCATGCCGACAATGGCATCGATCTCCCCGTCCTCCAGGGCCTGATCGGTCTGCTCCATGAGATCGGCGGCCTCGTCCGCCGCGTCGATCACGAGCAGGCGCACTTCCTTCCCCAACAGCCCGCCGGAACGGTTGATCTCCTCAACCGCGAGGCGAGCGCAGGCGATGGTCGAAGGTCCCCAGATTCCCTCCAATCCGCTGGTCGGAACCAGCAGGCCGATCGAGAATGCCTGGTCGCGAATGCGGTCGAACCGCGCCTCCGGGGTGCGCCCCGGCACGCGGGTGTGGAGCTTCGAACGCCGCAGAGCGGGCAGGAGAAAGCCGTTGCCACAGGGGGAAGCGGGCTGCTCGATATGTCTGGTCACGACATGCGCTCCCGAAAGCGAATCCAGACTGCCCTCCCAGCGAGGATTGGGGCGGGTAGCCAGTGTTATTTTCCGTGGAAACGAACGTATACTAACTCTTGTACGACACAACCTCTACAGGATGGAACAAGATCGGTGAGATGACTGGCGAACCTATCACGAACTATCTGGCTTACCTCCTGGCGCAAGCCAACCGGCAGATGAGCACGTTGCTGGAGCGGGCGCTGGCCGAAGAAGGGGTGCAGATCGAGCATTGGCGCATCCTCGAAGTCCTCAGCGATGAGCAGGGCCGCTCCATGGGAGAGCTGGCGGAATTAGTGCTGATGAACCACCCGGCGCTGACCAAGACGGTCGACCGCATGGTCAGCCGCGGCCTCGTGCACCGGCGGGCCGATCCGACCGACAGCCGGCGCGTCCTCGTATATATCACCGACCACGGCCTGGAGCTGATGGCGCGCCTGCGGGAGCGAGTCGACCAGCATCACGAAGTGGTAACAGCCGCCGTAGGGCCGCGCAAAGCCGAGCAGCTCAAGAAATTGCTGGGCGAGTTCATCCGCACTACCGAAGAAGAATAGCGCCCTGGCAACTCTTTCCGTTCGCGACGCGCCGTCACGGTGGCGTTTCTGCAATTTCTTTTTCGGTTCCGACTGACCTGAAGCCAACTCTTCAGTGAAACTACGTTTTCTCTTTGGCTGATCAGATGATGATTTTCCCGGGGGGTGAAAGTGGCAAGGTTCAACAATAAAGTCGTCGTGCTGACCGGCGCCGGCAGCGGCATCGGCCTCGAGGCGGTGAAGCTGTTCGCAAGGGAAGGCGCCAAGCTCATGCTGGCCGGCCGCAATGAAGCGGCGCTGAAGTCGGCGGTGCAGGTGGCGGGTGCCGGCAACGCAGCCTACGTCGTTACCGACGTATCGAAACCGGAAGACAACCAGCGCCTGATGAAAACTGCCGAGGACAAGTTCGGCGGCGTGGACATTTTTATCGCCAACGCGGGAGTGGAGGGCGCCACTGCGCCAATCGTGGACTATCCGGTCGACGCATTCGACCAGGTGATGGCGGTAAACGTGCGCGGTGTGTTCCTGGGATTGAAGTACGCAATCCCGGCAATCAGGAAGCGCGGCAAGGGAGCCATCATCATCACGTCCTCGATCGGCGGCATCAAGGCCAGGGGACAGGGCAACTCCGCTTACATCGCCAGCAAGCATGCCGAGATCGGGCTGATGCGCACCGCGACCACGGAATGCGCGCCGTTCAACATTCGCGTGAACTGCGTGCTGCCCGGACCCACCGACACGCGCATGATCCGCAACATCGAGGAGGGCCGCTCGCCCGGCGCCCCGGAGAAGGCCCGCGAGATGATTCTCGCCGGCCTGCCGCTCAAGCGCTATGGCACGCCCGAGGAAGTGGCCAGGCTGATCGTGTTCCTTGCGTCGGACGAAGCCAGCATCTGCACCGGCGGAGTGTATCTGGCGGATGGCGGGCTGTCGGCGACCTGACGTCGGGTGTTTCCCATCGCCGGATCGCGCCTGACACGGGCTGTGCAAACTTGATTTACATTGAGGGTGCTTTCATGACTCCTGTCTCCGCAGCAATCGCACCGCGAAAGCGCATAGCGCTGGTCGCGCACGACAACAAGAAGCAGGACCTGCTCGAATGGGCGCGCTTCAACCGCGACCTTCTCGCATACCATCATCTGCTTGCCACCGGAACCACCGGCACCCTTCTCGAAGACGCCTTGCACACACCCGTCGAGAAACTCCAGAGCGGGCCTCTCGGCGGCGACCAGCAGATCGGCGCGAAGATCGCGGAAGGGACCATCGACTTCGTCATCTTCTTCTGGGATCCGCTCGAGCCTCAGCCTCACGATCCCGATGTCAAGGCGCTGCTCAGAATTGCCGTGGTCTGGAACATTCCGGTCGCATGCAACCGCGCCTCCGCCGATTTCATGATCTCATCACCTCTGATGTCCTCGGTGTACCAGCGCCGGCTCCCCGATTACGCGACCTACCGCGAACGCACGATCGGCGGCGAAACGGGCAAACACTGAGCCGCGGTTCCCGGAATCGAACGTTGATCACTACGGGTGACAATATGATCTCGATAAGAAATCTCGATCCCAAGCTCGTCATCGGTTTCGTGCTCGGCGCCATTGCCCTGTTGGTAATGGGCGCCGCCGCGTGGAACCTGGGTGAACCCCGCTGGCTCAATTGTCTGGTCAGCCTGTTCGGCGGCCTGCTCGGATGGTGGTTCGGAATTTTTGCCTCGCCGCCCGAACAAGGGGAGAGGCGGCCGTTTTCCGAGTTCGGCAAGACCCTGCTGGCGTTCGTCGGCGGTTTCTTTTTTGCGAAGATCGACAGCGTCTTCGACGTGTTTCTGGTCAAGGATGGCGCGCCGGACCAGTTGTTCGTGCAACGCGTGCTGCTGCTCGGGATAGCTTTTTGCCTCGGTGCGCTGTTCACGTTCTTCGGTCGGCGCTATGTCGGGACCGGCACCTGAACCCTCATGCAAACAAATCATCGAAGGACACACGCGCCATGGCTGCTGCCGCTGCTGGCACTGACTGCCTCGCCGGCGTTTGCCGAGAAGCAGTACGGGCCTGGCGTCACCGATACCGAGATCAAGATCGGTCAGACCATGCCCTACAGCGGCCCGGTGTCGGCATTCGGGACGCTGGGCAGGGCCGAGGCGGCTTATTTCGAAATGGTCAATGCGGCGGGCGGCGTCAACGGGCGCAAGGTCCGGCTGCTCTCGCTGGACGACGGCTACAGTCCGCCCAGGACGATCGAGCAGACGCGCAAGCTGGTCGAATCCGACGAAGTCCTTCTCCTGTTCAGCTCCTTCGGCACCCCGCCGAACACCGCGGCGATGAAGTATCTGAACGCCAAGGGCGTGCCGCAACTGTTCATCGCAGCGACCGGAATGAAGTGGGGCGACCCCAGGAACTTCCCGTGGACGATGGCGTTTCTGCCGAGCCAGCGGACCGGCACCGCGGGCTATGTCCAGTACCTGCTGAAGAACCGCCCCGACGCCAAGATCGCGGTGCTCAATCAGAACGACGACTTCGGCAAGGATTACGTCAAGGCGCTGAGAGATCACCTCGGAGCCAGAGCCGAAAGGATG
>JBGQGT010000165.1:0-5697 GCA_041497595.1 Gammaproteobacteria bacterium | reverse complement strand
CGAGGACATCTCCGCGGCCATCGCCAAGGTCTGGCGCGCGCGCACCGACCGTTATTCCGAGATCCGCACCGACGAGACGGCCAAGCTGCGCAAGGTCGAAATGTCCTACATCGGAGGCTAGAGGGGAAAGGCGAGAGGCTAGAGGCAAGGGCTCAGCGAAAGGCGTGGATGAAAGGGGAAATGTAAAAACTACGAAAGGCACGGGCGGTTGGGCTTGAGATCCTGTCGCGTGGCGTTAATCCTTCATAACAAGTTGGCAAAATGGACGAGTTTCCTCTCGCCACTCACCTCCCCCCTCTAGCCTCTCCCCTCTCTGTCAATTCACGCTCCAAACCAAAGATCATCGATGGATCCTGCAAAGTCCCTTCACGAACTGAGCAACGCCTCCGACTACGACCCCAACGCGATGGCGGTGGAGAAGGCGCGTATACACATTCGCGCCTTTCTTGAGCCGGTCATCGCGGTCGAACGCCTGAACATCCGCGCCGCCCTCGGGCGCGTGCTCGCCGAGGAGGTCATTTCACCGGTCAATGTGCCGCAACACGACAACTCGGCGATGGATGGTTACGCGGTGCGCTTCGACGACCTCAAACAGGACGGCGAGGCGACGTTCAAGGTGATCGGCGCCGCTTTCGCCGGCACGCCCTTCGACGGCAGCGTCGGCCCCGGGCAGGCGGTACGCATTATGACCGGCGCGGTGATTCCACAGGGGGCGAACACGGTCATCCAGCAGGAACGCGCGAAAACCTCCGGCGACCAGGTAGCCGTCGCGCCGGTGGCGAAGAAAGGCACCAATACCCGCCGCGCGGGAGAGGATCTGCGCCAGGGCGAACCGGCGCTGAAACGCGGCCAGCCGCTGCGCCCCGCGGAAATCGGATTGCTGGCTTCTCTTGGAATCGGCGAAGTTTCGGTGTACCGGAAACTCCGCGTTGCGTTTTTTTCCACCGGCGACGAACTGGTGCCGGTCGGCAGTCCGCTCGGTGACGGGCAGATCTATGACAGCAACCGTTACACAATCCACGGCATGCTCACCCGGCTGGGCTGCGATGTGCTCGACATGGGCGTGATCCGCGATGATCCGAAGGCGGTGGAGCGTGCCTTCGAGGAGGCCGCACAGTCGGCCGACGTGGTGATCACCAGCGGCGGCGTCTCGGTGGGCGAAGCCGATTATGTCAAACAGATCCTCGAGCGCCTGGGCGAAGTGCTGTTCTGGAAGATCGCGATGAAACCGGGCCGGCCGCTTGCCTATGGCAGGATCGGCCGCGCGCATTTTTTCGGGCTGCCCGGCAATCCCGTTGCGGTGATGGTGACCTTCTACCAGTTCGTGCGCGATGCCCTGCTCTACCTACAGGGACAGGTCACCGTTGCGCCGCTGCCGACCCTGAAGGTGACGTGCACGTCCGCGATCAAGAAGGCGCCGGGCCGCACCGAATTCCAGCGCGGCATCCTCAGCCGCGCTGCGGACGGGCAATGGACGGTGCGCACCACCGGGGATCAGGGTTCGGGAATTCTTTCCTCGATGAGTCAGGCCGACTGTTTCATCGTCCTTGCAACCGAGGTGGGCAACTTGCCTGCCGGCACGGTCGTGGATGTACAACTACTGGAAGGGTTGATCTAGATCGTTTTCGAGTGCCGCGCCTTGTTTCCGGCACACCAGCAGAATCTCGTCGACTTTCCTGGTGTCGATCATCCCCGGACAGAGCGCGAGTTTCTTCTGGAAGCGCACCCCAAGCGGCATCATTACGCGGTTGTACCACCACATCGCCTGTTCACGCCGGTGCGTGAGCCACCACATTCCAAGGTCCAGCAACCACGAGGACTCCGGCTGCATTCCGTAAACGGCGCTGCTTTCTACCGCGAAGCCGTGCTCCCCGAGCTTGGCGAGCAGCCGGGCCGGCTCATAACGGCGCCGGTGCCCCACGAACTCATCGAACGCCGTCCAACGCGACGGATGCAGCGGGACGGAAAGAAGAAATGCCCCGCCGGGTGCGCAAACGCGGGATAGCTCCGACAGTGCGAGATCGTCATCATCGACGTGCTCGATGATGTCGAAGGCGCACACAAGATCGAACACCGAGTCGGCAAACGGGAGCTCCGATATCGAGTCGAGCGTGACGCTCGCTGCGCGTCCGTGCAGTTTCGCAAGCGCCGGCTCGCTGATGTCCACGAAGTGCGTCCCCTCGATCGGGAGTCGCGGGCGCAGTCCCGGTGCGACTTCGAGCCGGTGCCGCGCCAGCGCAACGAGAGAGCGCACCAGCGGCCAGGTATTGAAGCGCTCAGGTTCTACAAGCCGCGCGTCCGCCCACAATGAATCGTAGAACCAGCGATTCAATTCGCGAAGTTTTCGGTCCGCGCGCGCCGGCGAAGATACCGCGTTCACCGCGCCGTCATCTCCATAGGCAGCCACTTTTGTCCTTTCCCCCGGCCCTCATATTCCCAAATTACGCCAATCGACGCTTTCTTGCCAATGCCCTCTGTGCGCCATGCCACATAAGGCGCGATCCGCGATGATCCGAAGGCGGTGAAGCGTGCCTTTGACGAAGCCGCACAGTCGGCCGACGTGGTGATCACCAGCGGCGGCGTCTCCGTAAACGAAGCGGATTACGTCGGTCAGATCCTCGACCGACTGGACGAAGTGCTGTTGTGGAAGATCGCGATGAAGCCGGCGTCAGATCGAATTGACGAACTTCACCAACGCTTCGCGATCGGCTTTTGGCAGCGCACGAAAGGCTGCCCGCGACTGCGCCGCCTCTCCGCCGTGCCACAGAATCGCTTCGGCGACGTTGCGTGCGCGGCCGTCATGCAGCAGGTCGCTGTGCCCGTTGACCTCGCGCACCAACCCGATCCCCCACAACGGCGGCGTGCGCCACTCGCGGCCGTCGGCCTGATATTCGGGGCGGCCGTCAGCGAGGTCCTCACCCATGTCGTGCAGCAACAGGTCGGTGTAGGCATGGATCGTCAGGTCCGCCGCGGCAGGGATCGCGGTTTTGACGCCGGTCCTGAGTTCCGGCACATGGCAGGCGCTGCAGTTGGATTGGGAAAACAACTGTTCGCCCCGCTTCACCTCAGCGTCGTTTAAATTGCGCCGGGCGGGAACAGCGAGCGCCTGCAGGTACAGCGTGATATTGCTCAGACGGCTCGGGACCACCTCCGGGCGGTAGTTTCCGCTGCATCCGCCCTGGCCTCCGCACTTGCTTGCGGACGGCACGTCCAGGCATTGCACTTGCACACTCGGACAATTTTCCTCCGGAAAAAAGTGAGAGGTCGCGCCGATGTCGTTCAGAAATGCCACTGCCGTCTGCTGGCGCAGATTGGGTTGGCCCGCCTTCCAGCCGAAGCGGCCGAGCTCGATCCTGCTGTTCTCTTGGTCCCAAACGTAGTTTGGCTTGCCGCTCACGCCGAGCTTTTCCTGTTCCCTGGCGATGGCAAGTATCGCTTGTTCGGGCACCGCTTCCAGTAATCCCAGACCCACCATGGCCGGCGCGATGCGCGGCGAAATCATGATGTCGGCTCCAAGCTCGCCGAACTGCAGCGCCGCGAACTCGATCTTCGGCACCCGCAGCGTCACAGTTTCGCCGTCGGAAAAGCCGACCTCGCGCGCCGCGTAGCTGAAGATCGCCTGACCTTCGGCAGGCACGCGACCGGGAATGCCGCGGTTTTGCAACTGGTCTCCATACGCCGGGTGCGGCCGGGGTCCCCCGTGCGGTCCCTGGCCGGGCAGGCTCAGCCGTACCAGCATCCCGCGCACGGCCTCTTGCCGCTCTGCCGGCGCGCCGGCACGCCCGTTGTTTTCATGGCAATGCGCGCAGCGATCCTCGTTGAAGGTCGGCCCCAGGCCCCACACGCCGGCAGGCTCGGGAGCGACCACCCAGGCTTCGTGGAACTGCTCCCTGCCTTTGGCGAACTGCGCGGCCTGCTCCTTGTCGAGCATGGCGACGGGGATGGAAAAGGCGTTGGTGCCGGCCTCGGGCGTGGTGAAGCTGCCCGCAGTGAGCGCGGCAGGATCCAGGATTTCGGTGCTTCCGCTCGCCAGCCATGTCGCAGCCAACAGGCAGGCCGATGCAAGCAGCCTTGTTGCGCTGGGGGCAGGCCATTTCCGCGAAGGCCCCATTCGATTGGATTCAGGGAGCACGCGCTGCTTCCTCTGAAATCGGCCGGGCTGCTTTGCGCGAGATCACCTGCCCGAATTGCGCGGCGATCAGTGGTCGTGGTCCCACGGATTGTGCTTCACTTCCGGCGGGATCCAGACTGTTTCATAGACCTTCTGGAGTTCCTTCTCCTTGGCGATTTCGTCGCTTTCCGACACCTTCGCGTATTTTGCTTGCGTCGGACTGGAATGATTGCGGGTATTCAGGCTGGGCGCCGACAATACCTTGCGCAGTTCGCCTTTGCACTTGGGGCAATGCTCCGGGCGCGGGTCATTGATCCCGTGACGCGTCTGATAAATGACGCAGCAGGGGTCGCAGGCGTATTCGTACGTTGGCACTTCGTGTCTCCGGCTGTATTTCTCAAATCAATGGGGCCGACTCCCCTGGAACCGGCCCCATCGATGATACCCGGGTTGCTCTATGCGAAGCTGGTCTTGTTAGCCAGTATTTCGGCTTTCGCCTGCATCGCAGCCTGCTTGTCGATGTTCCAGATGCGGGCTGCGTTCTCGCCGAAGACCTTGCGACGGATCTCGTCGGTGATTTTCGGATAGCCATGACCCTCGACCAGTTGATCGGGGATCTGGAATTTCCGGAACGCCTCGATCTGCCACTGCGGGTTGCCCCACAGCAGCGAATCGGTGCCCCACAACACGTAGTCCGGACCCAGGTCGCGCAACAGGGTGCCGAGAACATGTGCGCACTCCAGCGGACGGCTGGTCACGGTCGCGGCGAACGTCGAGCCGACTTCGCAGTACAGGTTCTTGCGCTGCGGCTTGAAGGTCTTCAGCGCTGCCAGCTCATTGTGATACGGCCAGGCCGAATGATAGGCGATGAAGTTCAGGTCGAGGAAGTCATCCGCCACGGCGTCGAAGTCCTCCGCGTGCGCATAGCGTGCGTAGAACTGGCCGAACGGGATGCCCTTGTGGCAGCCGACGTTCTTGATACCCAGCTTGCGGCACTTTTCCCAGATCGGGTACGCGAGCTTCTCGTCGTCGAACCACCAGCCCTTCTTGGCGGTCGCGTCGAAGGTGTAGAGCTTGAGGCCCGAGATCTTGTACTTCTCGACGTACATGGTCAGGCGATCCAGCGTGACGCTCAGGCCCTGGTTCGGCGTCAGCCCGCCGGCCAGCATCAGGGTTGACTTCGGCCAGTTGTTGCGCACGCCGACCTGGTACTCCATCGGGATCATGTCCTGGCCGCCGTAATGCTCGCGGAAGCCGAACGGGTTGAAGATGCCGACCGTGGTGTCGCTTTCCTGCAGGATCAGTTTGCCGTAATTCTCGACGTTCATGTCGCGCGTGCCGTTGGGCAGGCCGAAGGCCTTGCCGAGGTCGTCGAGCAACTGCACGAACCACATGCCGCGCTCGGTGGTGTTGACGCCCAGTTGATAGTGGCCCGGGCGGGTACAGACGTGCGTGTGAACGTCGACGATGAAGTCGGAGCTGGCGCGCGCGACCTGGATGGCTTCGCTCTTGGCGCCGACGTCGGCAGCTTCGGCCTCGCCGACTTCGAAGAACTTCATTCCCGTGACTTCGTTGGCAGCGAGCAT
>JBGQGT010000164.1:0-5707 GCA_041497595.1 Gammaproteobacteria bacterium | reverse complement strand
GCATTCACTTCGCACGCCGCCGTGCTGCCTGAAGCAAAACCCGAGGATGTCGGCCTGTCCTCGCAGCGTCTCGCGCGGCTCGACGCCACCATGCAAAAAGCGGTGGATTCGGGCGAGCTGCCCGGGGTGGTCATCCTGATCGCGCGCGACGGCCGGCTCGCCTATGCCAGGAGCTTCGGCTGGCAAGACCGCGAAAAGAAAATACCGATGCGCAACGACTCGATTTTCCGCATCTACTCGATGACCAAGCCCATCGTCAGCGTCGCGGCGATGATGCTGGTCGAGGAAGGCAGGCTCGGATTGCACGAGCCGGTGTCCAGGTTCATACCCGAGTTCAAGGACATGAAAGTCGGCGTCGAGGTCAAGGACGCGGCTACCGGCGCATCCACGTTGTCGCTGGTGAACGCAAAGCGCCAGATCACGGTACAGGACCTGTTGCGCCATACCTCGGGCCTCACTTACGGCATCCTCGGACAGGACACGCCGGTCAAGAAAATGTACCGCGACGCCGGGATTTTTTCGCAGAAGTGGGTGCTGGCGGATTTCGTCAAGGCGCTCGCCAAGCTGCCGCTCGCCTACGAACCCGGCACCACCTGGGAATACGGGCATTCCACCGACGTGCTTGGGCGCGTCGTGGAAGTCGTCTCCGGCCAGACCCTGGATGTGTTCCTCGCCGAGCGCATTCTCAAGCCGCTGAAAATGGTTGACAGCGGCTTTCACGTGCCAGCCGACAAGCTCAATCGCCTCGCGCAACCGGCTCCCGATGTGTACACCGGCAAGACCCCGGAACTGCTCGACGTCACCCAGCCGGCGACGTTCTTCGCCGGCGGCCACGGCATGGTGTCCACAGCGGGCGACTACCTGCGCTTCGCGCAGATGCTCGAAAACGGCGGCGAACTCGACGGCGTGCGCATCCTCGGGCCGAAGACCGTGGAGTACATGAGCGCCAACCATTTGAACCCGAACATCAGTCCCGGCCCGACCTTCCTGGCCGGGCCCGGCTACGGCTTCGGACTCGGCTTCGGCACGCGGCTCGAGTCGGGGCAGTCGGAATGGCCAGGCACGCCCGGCGAGTATTTCTGGGGAGGCTACGCCGGAACCTACTTCTGGGTCGATCCACTCGAGGATCTGGTGCCGGTAATGATGTCGCAGGAACCCGTGCGCCGCCCGCACTATCGCTCGCTGCTGCGCAATCTGGTGTATCAGGCGATCATCAAGTAGCGCGGGACGCGGGCGCGCGAAGCATAACGATATTCCGAACACGGGGCTGCGCATTGGGGCCGTTGGACATAGTTTTTCTTCATCCTTTGCTTTTGTTCCCAGGCCCTCTCCCCGAAACGGTGGAGAGGGTGTAAAACTACGCAGATGCGAGGATCTGTCGGCATTCTGCTCTCCCTCACCGCCGCTTCGTTGCTCGCGCCTGCGCCAGCGCTGGCGCAGGCGGAGACGGCGCGCACTTTCCTGCTGGTCGCGCAGCCGGACATGCTCGATCCGAATTTCTCCCGCACGGTGGTGCTGGTCATGCGCCCTGAAGACGGCGGCCCGCTCGGCGTCATCCTCAACCGCCCCACCAACGTCCCGTTGCGCGAGCTGTATCCGGAGCGCGCGGAACTGACTGGCCGCGACGATCTCATATTCTTCGGCGGGCCGGTGCAACCCGATGCGCTGCTGTTCGCCTTCCGCTCCGCGGTGACACCGCCGAAAGGCCTCAACGTAACCGGGGACATCTACATCAGCGGTTTCAGCGAGGTTCTCGACGAATTGCTCAAGCATCCGGAGAACGCCAACGAACAGCGTTTCTTTGCCGGCTACGCCGGCTGGGCGCAAGGCCAGCTCGAGTTCGAAATCGCCCGGGGCGGCTGGTACACGCTGCCGCTGGACGTGGACGCGATCTTCAAAATGAACCCGCTGACGATCTACGATGAACTGGTGAAGCGCGCAGCCGTACGGCGCATCGAAACCCGGCGCGAATTCCCCGGCAGGACAATGGCGGCCGCGGGCCGGTACTGACCGCGCGGCCATTGTTACGAGCGATGCTGCCCAATCCACGCCTGATTCCCATGGGAGACCGGGCACTGGTCATCGAATTCGGCGACCGGCTCGATCCCGAACTGAGCGCCCGCATCGCCGCCGCCGCGCAACATCTGCGCGCGTCCCCGCCGCCTGGCGTGCTCGACATCGTGCCGGCCTATACCACGCTGGCATTGCACTACGACCCGGCAGTCATCGGTGCCGGCACCACGCCTTACGAGGCGCTGATTGAACAGATCGAGGCGTGGCTGCACGCGCAGGCCGATGCGGAACTGACGCCGGGGCGCCTAGTGGAGATTCCGGTCTGTTACGGCGCCGGACTCGGCGAAGACCTGGAAGAGGTAGCCCGCCAGCATGGGCTCACGCCCGAAGAAGTCGCCACGATTCACGCAAGCACGGATTACCGCGTGTACCTGCTCGGTTTCGTGCCGGGCTTCGCCTATCTCGGCAACCTGGATTCCCGCATCGCTACGCCGCGCCGGGATACGCCGCGCCCGCAGGTTCCCGCAGGCAGCGTGGCCATCGGCGGCGACCAGACCGGTGTGTATCCGCTGGAAACGCCGGGAGGCTGGCATCTCATCGGCCGCACGCCGGTGAAAATGTTCACCCCGGAAGCCGAGCCACCCTGCCTGCTCGGTGCCGGCGACACGGTGCGCTTCGTGCCGATCTCGCGCGCCGAGTTCGACGCCTTGTCGGGGACCCGTGCGTGAACGTTCGAGTTCTCAAGCCGGGCGTGCTCACCACACTGCAGGACAGCGGCCGCAATGGCTATCAGCACTACGGCGTACCGGTTTCCGGCGCGATGGACCTGTTCTCGCACCGCGTCGCCAACATCCTGGTGGGCAACCCTGGCGACGAAGCGACTCTCGAAATGACGCTGCAGGGGCCGCGCCTCGAGTTCGATCAGGACACGGTGATCGCGATCTGCGGCGGCGACCTTGCCCCCGCGATCGGCGGCACCGAGATTCCCGAAGGCAAGGCGGTACGGGTGCGCGCCGGCAGTGTGCTCGACTTTGGTACGTGCCGCGCCGGCTGTCGCGCCTACCTCGCGGCGCGCGGCGGCTTCGACGTGCCGCAGGTGATGGGCAGCCGCAGTACCTACGAAACCGCGCAACTCGGCGGCATGTACGGGCGGGCGCTCAGAAAGGACGACACGCTGCGCATCGGCGAATCAGCCGGAGACATCTACCCTGATCTCGAGGCGGAACTCGCGCGCTCCAGGCGCGCATTCGCGTTTCCGAAATGGGCGGTGAATCAGCACATCGAGAAACTCGGCCGCACGCCGCAGGTGGTGCGGATCATCCCCGGCCGTCATTGGGAGGCGTTCCCGGCAACAGCACGCGATGCGCTCACCGGGACCGAATTCCGCATCGCCCCGGATTCCAACCGCATGGGCTTTCGCCTCGACGGAGCGGCGATCGAATCCGGGAAACCGCTGGAAATCCTGTCGGAAGCCGTGACCTTTGGCACAATCCAGATTCCGCCGGGAGGCAGGCCGATCGTGCTGATGGCGGACCGGCAGACGGTGGGCGGCTATCCAAAGATCGCCGAAGTGGCGAGCGTGGACCTGCATCTACTGGCGCAGCTCAAGCCCGGCGACCGGCTGCGATTCGAGCTGGTGTCGCTGGCGCAGGCGCAGGCACTGTGGCTCGCGCGCGAGCAGGAGATCATGACCATCCGCGAGGCGGTGGAAAAACATTTGATGCAATGATGCGAACCCTCGATCTCAATTGCGACATGGGCGAAGGCTTCGGCGCCTGGAAAATGGGCGACGATGCGGCGCTGCTGGATCATGTCACCTCGGCCAACATCGCCTGCGGCTTCCATGCCGGCGATCCCGGCACCATCCATCGCACCGTGAAGCTGGCGATCGAAAAAGGCGTGGCCGTCGGCGCGCATCCGTCGCTGCCCGACCTGCAGGGCTTCGGCCGCCGCGCCATCGCGGTCACCCCCAGCGAAGCCTACGACATGGTTCTGTACCAGATTGGCGCGGTAGCCGGATTCGCCCGTTCGCTGGGCGGCCGGCTCTCCCACGTCAAGCCGCATGGCGCGCTCTACAACATGGCGGCAAGAGACGGCGGCCTGGCGCGCGCCGTCGCCAAGGCGGTAAAGGACTTCGATTCGAGGCTGGTGCTCTTCGGGTTGGCGGGAAGCGAACTCGTCCGCGCCGGCCACGAGACGGGGCTCAAGGTTGCCAACGAAGTATTTTCCGATCGCACTTATCAATCGGACGGCAGCCTGACGCCGCGGAGTCAGCCGAATGCGATGATCCACGACGTCGAGGCTTCGATCGCGCAGGTCAAGCGCATGGTCGGCGAAGGCAAGGTCAAAAGCGTTCAGGGTGCGGATGTCGAGGTCATCGCCGACACGCTCTGTATCCATGGCGACGAACCGGCCGCGGTCGAATTCGCCCGCCGCATCCGGCGGGCACTCGCCGACAGCGGCATCCGCGTCGCGCCCGTGGCCCACTAGCACGGAAGAACAAACCAACCGCGTTCAACGCAAAGCGGCGCGCGGACACGTTACCGACGGAGTCGGCCGATTGCGGGGCGGCTGTGACACGTTAGCCATAGGCCCGCTCGCGGGAGCAGCCGCATAACGCCCCAAGCTACACTGTGCAACACAGCCTTGTGCGCCCCTACCCGCAAACTGGGCTACGCCTAACGAGTCCGGGGCGGGAGACGGAGCTTGTCGCGCGTCCCGGATGGCTACGCCAACGCCGTGTCGGCAGCGCAAAGGTACGCGAAGGAAGAACAAAGACAAAAGGGGATCGATTGAATTGATCGTTCAGAACGACTTGGCTGCCCGCGTTCCTACGGAAGCCTGCACACGGTCAAATGAGGCGACGAGAACCAGACCCTGCAACATCAATCATTTTTCCCTGTACCGCAGTCGGTGCTTCACAATTTAGTCTTTCCATTGCGTACCTTTGCGTACCCCTCAAGGGGGTATTGAAATGAATCCTTTGCGTTGAACGCGTTCTTCTGTTTTTGTCTTGAAAGCATTTAATACAACGGGAGAGGAAGAAAATGCAGGACAAGCTATTCAACGTTGCAGATCAGATGGTGCTGGTATCCGGCGGAAGCCGCGGCATTGGACGAGCACTCGCGGAAGGATTCGCCGAGCGCGACGCGCAGGTGATCATCGCCGGCCGGGATGCGGACACGCTGAAGCAAACCGCGAAGGAAATCTCCACAGGCAAGCAGCCGGTCGCCTTCGAGGTGTGCGACGTCGCTAAGCCGGAAGACGTGGACAAGCTGGTTGGGAGCGTCCTGAAGAAATTCGGCCGCATCGACACACTGCTCAGCGTGGCTGGCGTGAACAAGCGCATGAAGGCCGAAGATTACACGCTCGAGGAGTACGACCGCATCGTGAACATCAACCTGCGCGGCGCCTTCGCCATCGCCCAGGCGGTCGGCCGGCACATGATCGGCCGCAGGACCGGCAGCATCATCAACATCGACTCGCTCAACACCTACGCCCCGCTCGCGGGCGTCACGCCTTATGCGATCAGCAAGGCCGGCGTGCTGATGATGACCCGCGCGCTCGCCAACGAATGGGGCAAGCACGGGGTCCGCGTCAACTCCATCGCGCCGGGTTTCTTCCCCACCGACCTGTCGAAGAAGCTGTGGGCGCAGGAAAAGATGGGCGCGTGGGGCAGGAGGGTCACGCCGCT
>JBGQGT010000163.1:0-5721 GCA_041497595.1 Gammaproteobacteria bacterium | reverse complement strand
GAAAATCAGCTCCGCCACGATCTTGCGTTCCCGCAGGATCATCGCCATGGAATCGATCAGGCTGGTGTCCCCGACATAGCTGGCGTTGACGTTCACCCTACGTTCCTCGTCCAGGTATCGCAGCGCCACCGGGAACACCAACGCGCGCTCGTCCACCGCGGGTTGCAGCAGAGAGGCGTGGAAGGGTTGCAGGCCGGCGCCGTCGGAGGTCGTGCCTTCGGGAAACACGCCGATGGCGTCCCCGGCGAGGAATGCCGCGTGGATCGCCTGATTGATGCGCGCGGCGTGGCGGTTTTTGCCGCGCTGGATGAACAACGTCCCGGTCCTGGCTGACAGCCAGCCGATCAGCGGCCAGCGGCGCACTTCCGATTTGGCGATGAAGCGCACCTGCCACACCGAGTGCACCAGCGGGATGTCGAGCCAGGAAACGTGATTCGCGACCAGCACTGCCGCCCGGTCCTTTACCGCGGGAGGGACGCCGCGCAAACGCGGCTCGACGTTGACCGCGGAGAGAATGCGCGCCGACCAGCGCGCCACGGCCAGCCGGCGCCGCGCGCTTCCATAGAAAGGAAACAGCAGGGCCACGGTGGCAATTCCGGCGAAGAGGTGGAACAGAAGAAGCGTTGAACGATAGAAGCGGACCGGAATCGAAGTCTGATCTCTATGGTGGAGGGTCATGCTTCAGGAAATGACGGCAGCGGGCAGGATGCCGTTATTTGCGGTCACCACGGCGACCTGCCGAACGCGTCGCGGAAACGCGCGCCGATTTCGTCGCGCGAGAACTGGTGCTTTTGCGCGCCGCGCTCGGCGATCTTGATCGAGCCCAGCAGCGAGGCCAACCTGCCGGTGGTCGGCCAGTCCAGATCGTTGGCGATACCGTACAGCAACCCGGCGCGGTAAGCATCGCCGCAGCCGGTCGGATCGGCCACCCGCGCCGGCTTGACGCTGGGAATCTTTTCGGTGCTGCCGCCTGAATACACCAGCGAACCCTGCGCGCCCTGCGTGACCACGAAGGCCTTCACCAGTTTTGCCAGCTCTTCAATGGTCCTGCCGGTGCGTTCCTGCAGCAGCTTCGCTTCGTAGTCGTTGGTCGCCACGTAGTCGGCCTGCCTGATGAAATTCAACAGTTCCTCGTCGCTGAACATCGGCAAGCCCTGGCCGGGATCGAATATGAACGGGACGCCGGCCTGGTGAAATTCGCGGGCGTGCTGCAGCATGCCCTCGCGCCCGTCCGGCGCCACGATGCCCAGCCCCACGTCGCGCGCATCGGCAACATGGTTCAGATGCGAGGAATTCATCGCCCCCGGATGGAACGCGGTGATCTGGTTGTCGTCCAGGTCGGTGGTGATGAAAGCCTGGGCGGTGAACGTGCCCGCTACCTGGCGCACGTGCGCCTGCGACAGCCGCAGCTTTTCCAGGCGGTAAGCGTAAGGCTGATAGTCCTCGCCGACGGTCGCCATGATCAACGGATCGCCGCCCAGCATCTTCAGTGTGTAGGCGATGTTGCCAGCGCATCCGCCGAATTCGCGGCGCATGTCCGGCACCAGGAAGGCGACGTTGAGGATGTGGATCTGGTCGGGAAGGATGTGGTTCTTGAAGTAGTCGCCGAACACCATGATGGTGTCGTAGGCGATCGATCCGCAGATCAGTGTGCGCATGCTCCGCCGGGCCCGGTGATTTCAGCGTTTTTTCACAAAGGGCGTGAATCCGAGTTCCTGCCGGATGCGTTCGGCGGCGCGCTCGGCCTCTCCGCGATTGGGGTAAGGCCCCGCTTGTACCTTGTACAAGCTGTCGCCACGGTACGTTTGCATCGAACCGGCAAGCCAGCCCAGGTCCATGCGCATCTTGCGCAGGAACGCGTCGGCGTTTTCCTCCACCGAGAAGGCACCGAGCTGCACGAAGATGCCGCCGGCCTCGCTGCTCACCGGCACCGCAACCGGCGCGGGTGCCGGCGGCGCGCTCGCAACCACCGGCGCTTCGCCACTGCCGGGAATGATGGCTTCCACTTCAACCATGGCGCTGCCCTGGCCGATGATGCCGATGCGGTGCGCGGCGGCGTAGGATAGATCGATCAACCGGTCCTGATGGAACGGGCCGCGGTCGTTCACGCGCACGACCACGGATTTGCCGTTGGCGACATTGGTGACCCGGGCGTAACTCGGCAGCGGCAGCAGCGTGTGCGCCGCACTGAGCGCATACATGTCGTAAACCTCACCCGAGGAAGTCTTCTGGCCATGGTAGCGCTTGCCGTACCAGGTGGCCACGCCGCGCTCCTGGTACGGAGTCGGCTGCGCGTGAGGCGTGTAGGTGCGGCCGAGCACGGTGTACGGGCGGCTGGTGTACTTGTTGATCGGCTCGATTTTCGGAGTCGGTTCGGGAATCGAATCCAGATCCGCCGGCGCGTTGGGGCCCGGCCCGTCGTCGAGATAATAACCGCCGGGCTTCGACCCGGGACGGCTGGGGGTGCTGCTGCAGCCGGCGAGCGCAATCACGAGTAGCACCGCGATTGCGAGTGCTGTGTGCTGCGTGCTGCGTGCTGCGTGACAAAGCCCTGGCAGTTCTGATGTGCAGGCCATCGTTGTTTAGCGACTCAGCTCAAGACTCTAAAGTTGGGTTTCGGACTTTTCTGAGCACGCAGCACGCAGCACACAGCACTCATGTTTGTACCAGCCTTCGATGCGTATGGATGCTCATCAGCAAACCGACGCTGAATAGTATCGTCACCAGCGAGGTGCCGCCATAGCTGATCAGCGGCAGCGGCACGCCCACCACCGGCAGGATTCCGCTCACCATCCCCATGTTGACGATGGCGTAAGTGAAGAAGGTCAGCGTGATCGCACCGGCGAGCAGCCGGGTGAACAGCGTCGGGGCGTTGGCTGCGATCACCAGCCCGCGGCCGACCACCAGCAGGAACAACACCATCAGCACCAGGTTGCCGAACAGGCCGAACTCTTCCGCGTACACCGCGAAGATGAAGTCGGTGGTGCGCTCCGGCACGAAGTCGAGATGCGACTGCGTGCCGTTGAGCCAGCCTTTGCCGAAAACTCCGCCGGATCCCAGCGCGATGGTGGACTGGATGGTGTGATAGCCCGCACCCAGCGGGTCCTGCGAGGGATCGAGCAGCGTCAGCACCCGCTGGCGCTGGTAATCGTGCAGCATCGACCACAGGAACGGAAGGCTCGCCCCGCCCGCCAACGCAAGGCCCACCAGGATTTTCCACGACAGCCCGGCAAGAAACAGCACGAAGAACCCGGCTGCGGTTACCAGCAGCGCGGTGCCGAGGTCGGGCTGCTGCGCGATCAGCAGCACCGGCACCAGCACCAGCAGCGCCCCGACGGCGAAGTCGCGCATTTTCAGCACCGCCTCATAGCGATCGAAGTACCAGGCCAGCATCAACGGCACCGCGATTTTCATCAGCTCCGAAGGCTGGATGCGGGTGAATCCCAGATCGAGCCAGCGTCGCGCACCGTTCACGATCTCGCCGAACGCCGCCACCGCGATCAGGAGCACCAGCGCGAGGATGTACAACGGCAGGGCGATGCGCGAGAGGTAATGCAAGGGCACATTGGCGGCAATCCACATCACCGCCAGCGCAACGCAGATGTTGGCCATCTGCACCGCCACGCGCTCGAGGCTCGCCCCCGAGGCGCTGTACAGGGTCAGCAAACCCATCACCAGCAGGATGGCCACCAGCGTCAGCAGATAGCGATCGAGGTGCTTGACCAGATAGGCGTACAGACGGTTAATCACCTTCCTGCTCCGGGTCCGGTTCCAGCACCTGCTCCAGCGCCTGCTCCTGTTCCGGTGCCAGCTCGGGGACCGTTTCCTGGGCTGGTTCTTGCGCCGGTTTCCGGGTCGATGGTTTAACCAACTGCGGTTCCTTGCCCAGCAGATAGAAATCGATCACCTGGCGCGCGATCGGCGCGGCGGTGCTGCTGCCGTGGCCGCCGTTTTCCACCAGCACTGCCAGCGCGATCTTGGGATCGTCTGCCGGAGCATAACCGATGAACAGCGCGTGATCGCGGTGGTGCGCGTGGACGCGAACCTCGTCGTATTTCTGCCCTTTCATTCCAATTACCTGCGCGGTGCCGGTTTTGCCGGCAAACAGGTACTTCGCACCCATGCCGGCCCAGGCCGCGGTTCCACCCGGTTTCATCACGTCCACCATCGCGTCGCGCACGCGCTTGACGTTTTCGGGCTTCAATGCCACTTCGCCGATCGGCTCCGGCTCGATGGTGGTCAACTCGCCAGTCTGGCTGTCCAGTATGTGCTGGACCAGGTGCGGGCGGAAAATGCGGCCGTCGTTGGCCAGAATCGCCGTGGCGAACGCAAGCTGCAGCGGCGTGGTCAGGTTGTAGCCCTGGCCGATGCCCACCGAGATGGTGTCGCCGACAAACCATTTCTGTTGGAAGCGCCGCTGCTTCCATTCCTGCGAGGGCAACAGCCCGGCCACCTCGCCCTCGATGTCGATGCCGGTCTTGCTGCCGAGGCCGAACTGGCCGATGAATTCGTGGATGGCGTCGATGCCGAGTTCGTGCGCCAGACCGTAGAAATAGGTATCGCAGGACTCAACGACCGCCTTGTGCAGGTTCACGATGCCGTGGGCCTTCCAGTCGCGATAGGCGTGGCCACCGGCGCCGAGCACGAAATAACCCGGATCGCTGATGGTGAAGCCGGGTTTGCGCTTTCCCGATTCGAGCCCAGCCAGCGCCATGAAAGGCTTGAAGGTCGAGCCCGGGGGATACACGCCCTGCAACGCACGGTTGTTGAGCGGATGGTCGGGCGAGTTGTTCAGGGCCTCCCAATTCTGCGGATCGATGCCCTCGACGAACAGATTGGGGTCGAAGCCCGGCTTCGAGACCAGCGCCAGCACGCCGCCGGTGGCGGGCTCGATCGCCACCAGCGAACCGCGGTGGGTACCGAACACCTGCTCCGCCACCTGCTGCAGCCGTGCATCCAGTGCCAGCCGCAGATCGTTGCCTGACACCGGCAGGATGCTGCGCAGCGTGCGCACCGAGCGCCCGTTGGCATCGGTCTCCACATGTTCGTAGCCGGTAACGCCGCGCAGGTGTTTCTCGTAGCGCTGCTCGAGTCCGACCTTGCCGATGTAATCCGAGGCGCTGTAGTTCGCCGCCATCCCCTTGCTTTTCAGCTCCGTCACGTCCGGATCGCTGATCCGGCCGATGTAGCCGACCACATGCGAGGCGATCTCGCCGTTGGGGTAGTGGCGGAACAGCCGCGCGTTCAATTCCACGCCGGGAAAACGGTATGCGTTGACCGCGAAGCGCGCCACCTCCTCGTCGTTCAAGCGGGTGCGGATCGGCACGCTGGCGAAGTCGTGGCCTTCCTCGAGCAGTTTCTGGAAACGCTTGCGGTCCTTGGGGGTGATGTCGACCAGTATCGACAGCCTGTTGATCATGTCCTCGAAGTCATCCACCTGTGTGGGCATGATCTCCAGGGTATAAGCGGCAAAATTGTGTGCCAGCACCACGCCGTTGCGGTCCAAAATCAACCCGCGGTTGGGCACCACCGGGACGATGAAAATGCGGTTCTGCTCGGCCAGCGTGTGGTAATAATCGTGCTGGATCACCTGTACGTAGAAGAAGCGCACGAACAGGACAAAGAAGGCGAACAGCACGGCGCCGCCGGCGATCGCCAGCCGCAGCTGGAAGTTGTAGAGCTCGCGTTGATGGTCGCGAAGCTCGACGCCGCGGTTCATCG
>JBGQGT010000162.1:0-5846 GCA_041497595.1 Gammaproteobacteria bacterium | reverse complement strand
TCAATGCTACTCGACAGTGAACACCATCAGGCCGCCGCCCTTCTGATTTTTCTTGAGATACTCACCGTAGAACAGGGGCCAGATGCCGCCGCCGCCTGCACCGTACACAATAGCAACGTACTGCTTGCCATTTTGCGCGGTAAAGGAAGTCGGATTGCCGTGCACTCCGGAACCGACCTGGAACGACCACAGGTGTTCGCCGGTTTCATCGTTGACGGCATTGAAGTAGCCCTCAGGATCACCGTAGAACACCAGGCCGCCCCCAGTGGCCAGCATGCCGCCCGTCGCCGGGTAGCTTTGGGACTTCTGCCAGACGAGCTTACCGGTCGCGGCGTCATAGCCTTTCGTATGGCCCGCACCCGCATTGAAGGTGATGACTTTCGCGCCCAGGTACCACTCGCCGCGCTTCCACTCCATCTTCTTGGCCTGGAGATCCATCGCGAAGTCGTACACCGGCACGTAAACCATCTTGGTGCGGTGGCTGTAAGCCATCGGGTGCCATTCCTTGCCGCCGTCCAGGGACGGAGCAATATCGGTGGTCACCTTGTCGTACACCACATCCTTTTCAGGATAGTTGTAGATCGGCTTGCAGTTGTTGGCAGGGGTGATCGGCTTGGTCCAGTTCACGCGCTGCAATGCGGTGACCCACACGCACTTGTGCTCGTTGCCGGCCTTGCTCTTCGAGGTGTTGACGCGGTCGATACCGTACAAGTGACCGTTGCGCGAACCATGGAGCCACAGCTTCTTGCCGCCGACGTCGACCAGAATCATTTCGTTCACGGCGTCGTAATCGTACGGATCATTGGGCGTGTATTGGAAATAACTCCTGATCTTGCCGGTGTCCGGGTCCATGACCAGATTGCTGTTGCTGAACAGGTTGTCACCGAGGCGCACGTGGCGGTCGAAGTCCGGACCAGGGTTGCCAACCGGCCAGAACAGCGTGTTGGTTTCCTTGTCGTAAGCACCGGTAATCCAGGAAGAGCCGCCACCGTACTTCCAGGACTCGCCAGGCCAGGTATCGTTACCAGGCTCGCCGGGTCCGGGGATGGTGAAGGTCTTCCAGACGGGGGCGCCGGTGTCGGCGTCAATTGCCGCGATCCAGCCGCGCACGCCGTACTCCGCACCCGCGGTGCCGAAGATGATCTTGTTGCGCACCGCCATCGGCATGATGGTGAAGGTCTCGGCGTAGGTGTAATCACCCATCTTCTTGTCCCAGACAACTTTGCCGGTGGTATTGTCGAGCGCAACGATGTGAGCGTCGAGCGTGGCCAGATAGACCTTGTTCTTGTAGACGGCCACACCGCGGTTCACCACGTCGCAGCACAGTTTCGGGAACACGTCGCCCGGCAGTTCGCGCTCGTATTTCCACTGCGTTTTGCCGCTGATCGCGTCGACCGCAATGACCTTGTTGAAGGAAGTGGTGACGTAGATCATTCCATTTACCGCGACTGCCTGGCTGTCTTGCCCTTCCAGAACACCGAACGACAGGTTCCAGGCGGGTCTCAGCTTCTTGACGTTGTCCCGATTGACCTGGGTCAGCGGGCTGTAGCGGGTGGTCTGATAGTCACGACCGTAGTGGAGCCAGTTCTGCGCGTCCTTGTCGGCATTCAGGAGCATGTCGTCCGTGACATAGTTGGGATAGAGCTTGGACTCAAGCACATCCACACCTTGCGCGCAGACTACTCCGGAAGCACCGAACGCCGCGATTGCAGCGAGGGACACCGCAGCACGTTTGAAGTGCAACGATTGCTTCACCATTTTATTGAAAACCTCCCAAAGAAGTGCTTAGCACCCTGAAGTGAAATGCGGCGCCACGCATTGGTTTTGATTTACAACTTGGTTGCGCAAAGCAAGGCTGAACCAACCTTGGAAACTGAAGAATCAGACAAGCTTCACAGCAGTTCAAAAATAAGAGCAAGCCCTAGGTCTTGTCAACACATTTCTGCCCGGAAGCCGCGACGGGACTGGGTTTCCGGTTTATTGCGCCGCACAAACAGCGGCCGCGCATTGCGCCTTCCTGCGGCGCGAGGCGACAAGCGAACGATGTCCTGCGGCAAGCGTGTGCTTGCCGCTGCACGCGCGTCCGCGGACCGCGGCGCCCTCCCTGGCGGGCCGGCATCCATCCACAAACGCCCCCTGTGCAGGCGCGGCATCGCCATGCCGCCCCGGCCCGTTGGGCTGGACGAAATCGCGGATGAACGGTCAAACTCGACGTCCATGTGCACCCAAAATTTGTTTCACCTGTCGAAATCGCGATGAATTCCGTGAAATGCTCGCTGTATCCCGCGGTGCTGATGGCCGTGTTCATCGGTTTCACGGGGACCGCGCCGGCCGATCCGCTCCTGACCTATGCGCTGCGGATAAAGAATCACGAAATCCGCGCCGAAGTCGCCAACACTGAAGAGGACCGGCGCCAGGGACTGATGTTTCGCGACAGACTCGGCGACAACAGCGGGATGGTATTCAGGTACCCGGAAACCGGCGTCAACGCGATGTGGATGAAGAACACCCGGATTGCGCTGTCGGTCGCATTCATCGATCGCAACGGCCGCATTCTCAACATCGAGGACATGGAACCGTTCTCCGAGCAAGCGCACGCCTCGGCCGGCGAGGCGGGGTACGCACTGGAGATGAACCGCGGCTGGTTCAGGAAACGCGGCATCAAAGCCGGCGACCGCGTCGAAGGCCTGCAACGCCTGCCGCCGCCGCAATGAAAAACGCCCGGACACGGGCCCGGGCGTTGTCATGGCATCCGCCGTGTTTTCTACATGCCGATGTGCGACTGCGCCACCATGAAGAACAGCATCGGGATCGACAGCATGGTATTGGCCCGCGAAGTGAGGAAGGCGACGCGGCGCGCTTTGTTCTTTTCCTCGTCGCTTGCCTGCACCAGGCCGAGAATCTTTTTCTGGTTCGGCCAGATCAGCGCCCACACGTTGATCAGCATGATGGTGCCGAGCCACGCACCCATGCCGATCTTTTCCCAACCGGCCTGGAAGGTGAACGCGGGAACGAAGTGGGCGCCAAGCAAGGCCGCGCCGGCCAGCCAGGTCACCACCGCCGCCCAGCGGAAGTACAGCAGTGCGCGCGGGGCTACGTGCTTGGTAATTCCGGCCGCGGTACTGTCGGCCTGCGCGGCCTTCAACGCCGCCACTTGAACGAAGTTGAAGTAGTAAAGCAAACCGATCCACATAACACCGGCCAGGATGTGGATCCAGCGATATATTCCCGGAAGCATTTCCATGGCTCAACCCCCGATCAGAGACTTGACGACGTAATACAGGATGACGGTGAGCATCAGTCCGGCGATCACCGTCCCCCAGAGCGAATCCAGCGGGTTCTTCATTGCTTGCTCCCCCTTTCGATGTAAGCGACACCGGCAGTGTAGGCGACGCCCTCGACGGGAGCAACAGTCGAACGTCATGGGCGGCTAATCCCTTTCCTGGGAAGGGGCACCGGAATGCAGAGGAGGGGCTCGCGCGGCATCCCCGCGCCGTCAGGGACCCGCATCAGCCGCGCAGATCAGGGAGAAAGCCCGGCCGATGGCATTCCGCTGCGGTCCTGAGCCGGGCCGGGCCATCCGAATCGCCTCGGTCGCGCATGTGGAACTTGGTCAGAGCTTCCCTAACCTTGGGGTTCAGATTTTTCCACCGCCGCCACGACCGCCGTGGCGTCGTTGCGCCCCATGTACTGGACCTGATTCCTGACCGATCGCTGCACCAGCTCGTCGGCGATGGTCTGCACGTCGCCGCCCGCATCGAGCACTTCGCGCACGACCCGTTCGCCCAGCACCTCCCAGACGCCGTCGGTTGCCATCACAAAGACATCGCCGGGCATCAGCTCGCCATCGGTGTAATCGACCACCAGATGTGTATCGAGCCCGACGGCGCGCTTCAGCACGTGCCGCATGTCGCCGCGCTGCCAGGTATGGTCGATGGTGAGTTGCTTGAATACCCGCCCACGATTGCGGTAGGCACGGGTGTCGCCGACATGGGCGAGATAGTAGTAGTTGCCTTTGAACAGCATCATCGTGGCCGTGCTTACCACACCTTCCAGCTCGGGATTGCGCGCATTCTCCGCTGCCAGCCAGTCGTTGACCGATCGCAAGACCTTGTCGATCGTCGGCGCAATGTTCCAGCGCACCGGCGCGCCATAGAAGTCGCGCAGCAGGCTTCTCACCGTGGTTTCGGAAGCGAGCCGTCCGCCGCCGCTTCCACTTACGCCGTCGGCGATTGCGACGGCAACGCCCCTGGTTTGCGCCTCCGGCTCTTCCTGCGCGGTAACGATGCCGTAGAAATCCTCGTTGCCCTTGCCCGGAACGGTGATGCTGGCGTGGCCGAATCGCAGTTGCAGCAACGGCTTGCCGAGTGTGATCCCGAGGCAGACCGGACTCGTTGCGGTAGGCTCTTCGGCAATCATTTGTCTCTCGGTGTCAAATGCGTAATTTCGTTGGTGATCGGCGCGCCAGCCGGGCGTCGCATCGATTCTTCAGGTATTGGTACGCGGGCGCATGCCCTCGGCAGAACGGCCGGGTGTGGACGGCGTCAGCCCGCCCGCCTCGACCGCGGCGATGGCCTTCGCCTGGTTCATGTCCTCGGTGTATCCGGCGGCGTACAGGCAACAGGCCAGTTGATTAACCAGCGGATGCGGCAGCGGCACCCGCCCGGCGAGCGCCTGACGGATCCACTGCGCGGTAACCGCGGCTTCGATGCTCGCCGGCTGGCTCGGTATGTGTTTCGCAGGAGCCAGTTCCTCTTCGAAAAGCACGCTCGCTTCGCCATGCCGGAACAACTGGATTTTCGGCCGCTGCCGGGGGTTGGCAAAGGACTCCCCCTCGGTGCTGCGCAACAACAGCGCGTCGAAGCCCGTTGCGGCGAGAAACGCCTCTGCTGCGGCGAGATGCGGCGCCTGCCCGGCGCTTATCACGCGCAAGCCCGCGCCTTCGAACGGATCGAGCAGCTTGACCAGGTGGTGGGCGGGATTGCGCACACCGAGCCGGCTTCTGAGCGAAAGCAGATTTGCAAGTCCGGGGCACAAGACCGCGGTCGGCACAAATGCCAGCAGCTCATCGTCGAGGGCCTTCTGCGCGCGCGCGAGCGACTCACTCGGCAACACGCCGAGCTCGCGCAATATGTACACGCTCGCCACCCGTCCGCCGCCTTCCAGCGTGCCGTGCAATAGCACGGGGATGCCGATCCTCTGCAGCAACAGCACCAGCAGCGGCAGCAGATTCGGCTCATGCCGGGCACCGTTGTAAGTCGCAAACACCAGCGGCCTGAGGCTGGTAGCGGGCGGCCGCAGTGTGTACAGGCGTTCCGACGCGGCCCGGTAAAAGCCGAGAAGTTCGGTAGCGGACCCGGTTTTGATTCGCATCGCTATCAGGCAGGCACCGAGTTCGAGATCGGGCACGCCGCCATCGAGCATGGCAGCGAAAAGGTCGTGCGCATCCTCCTCTGACAAGTCGTGCGCGCCGTCGCGCCCGCTGGTGAGTTCCCTGATGTAACGCGCAACGCTCATGGCTTCCCGTCGAAACCGTGGTGATCCTTGTCGGGTGCGCGGCACCACGCACGCGAACCCGTCCGAACTTTGCTGCCCAAACCAAATGCAACCCCCATGCCACCGATCCTTTCCGTGATGAAACAACGCGTTGGTGCAGGCGGCACGCTGAACATCGGAAATGCTGGTGCGAAACCCTGTATCCGCGCATCAACTTGGTGCGGCGAGCCCGGACCTTCTGTCGCGGTACTGCCAGCAACTTAGGGAAGCTCTGATCAAGTTCCGCATGCGCGGCCGAGGCGATTCGGGTCGAGGACAAGACGGCAGGCACCCGTGTAGCCGGACGGCTG
>JBGQGT010000161.1:0-5886 GCA_041497595.1 Gammaproteobacteria bacterium | reverse complement strand
CGCGCAGCAGATTTTCGACTGCGGGCGTCTCTGCCTTTGCAGGCGGCGACTCGGGCTCCTTCTTTGTCGACGCGCAAGCCGTCAGTGCCAGCAGCACAATCGCAACCCAAAGCAAACGCAACGTATGGCTCATATTGTCCTAAAGATCGATTGTGTACTGCTCCCCGACCGCGCGATCGAATTCCGCGATCCCCTCGCGCTGCAGGCCGCCGCTCTCGGCGACTTGCCGATGAATGCGATCGCCCGGGCATTCAGTTCCCGATGGATCTTCGGCGGCACCTGCTGATTGGGCGAGCCGATGATTTTTCGCAGCGCCTCGACGGTCCCGATTTTTGCCACCCGGATTCCTTATTTCGTTTCCGCTTCGATCTCTTTGTCGCGTTCCTGCTTCTGCTGCTCCAGCGTCGAACCCAGCTCGGCGCCCTTGTTCATGGTGCGCGCGCCTTCGCGGATATTTCCGGAGGGCAGGGATTCCACGTTCTTGACCGGCGCAGAACTCCTGGCAGCGTCGGACGCCGGCGGTGGAGGAGGGTCGCTCTTCCCGCATCCGCTGATTGCGGTAAGGGTCACGAAAATCGAAAGGATAATCAGGCTATTCCGCATCTTGGTTTCCCCGTCCTCACGCCTCATTCCTCACGCCTATCGCCTCACCCTTTACTTCATCGTCGGCATCACGAACTCGGCGCCTTTGCGGATTCCGGTCGGCCAGCGCGTGGTGACGGTCTTGAGGTGGGTGTAGAAGCGCACGCCCTCGGGGCCGTAGGCGCAGTGGTCGCCGAACAGCGAGCGCTTCCAGCCGCCGAAACTGTGGAAGGCCATCGGCACCGGGATCGGTACGTTGATCCCGACCATCCCGATCTGAATCCGCGTGGCGAACTCGCGCGCGGCATCGCCGTCGCGGGTGAAGATCGACACGCCGTTGCCGAACTCATGCTTGTTAACAAGATCCACCGCGGTGTCGAAGTCCGGTACGCGCACCACCGACAGCACCGGGCCGAAGATTTCCTCCTTGTAGATGGTCATCTCCGGCTTGACGCAGTCGAACAGGCAGCCGCCCAGGAAGAAGCCGGCTTCAAAGCCCCTCACTTTCAGGCCGCGGCCGTCCACGACCAGTTTTGCGCCTTCCTTCACGCCCAACGCGACGTAGCCGGTGACTTTGTCGAGATGCTGTCTGGTGACCAGCGGACCCATTTCGGCGGCGTTGTCGGTGCCGGTATTGATTTTCAGGTTCTTGGCGCGCTCGGCGAGCTTTTCCACCAGCTTGTCGGCGATCCCGCCGACCGCGACCGCAACGGAGATGGCCATGCAACGCTCGCCCGCGGAGCCATAGGCCGCACCGGTCAGCGCATCCACGGCCTGTTCGAGATCGGCGTCCGGCATCACCACCAGGTGATTCTTGGCGCCGCCGAGCGCCTGCACGCGTTTCCCCGAAGCCGTGCCGGTGCGATAGACGTACTCGGCGATCGGAGTGGAGCCGACGAAGCTCACCGCGTTCACGCGCGGGTCGTGCAGCAGCGCGTCCACCGCTACCTTGTCGCCGTGCACCACGTTGAGCACACCGTCCGGCAGGCCGGCTTCCTTCAGCAGTTTCGCGAGATACAGGCTCGCCGACGGATCGCGCTCGGAAGGCTTGAGGACGAACGTGTTGCCGCAGGCGATTGCCACCGGGAACATCCACATCGGCACCATTACCGGGAAATTGAACGGCGTAATGCCCGCGCACACGCCCAGCGGCTGGCGCACCGAATAGCTATCCACGCCGGTGCCGACCTGCTCGGTATATTCGCCCTTGAGCAGATGCGGAATGCCGCACGCGAACTCGACGACTTCGATGCCGCGCGTGACTTCGCCCTTCGCGTCGGAGAGAACCTTGCCGTGCTCGCTGGTGATGATCGCCGCCAGCGCGTCGGCGTGTTGATCCAGCAGCTCCTTGAACTTGAACATGACCCGCGCACGGCGCAGCGGCGGGGTGGCGGCCCAGGCCGGAAAGGCCTTGTGCGCGGCATCGACTGCCGCGGCGACTTCGGTTTCGCTGGCGAACGGCACCCGCGCCGCTGCGTGCCCGAGCGCCGGATTGAACGCGTCGCCGAAGCGGCCGCTCTGTCCGGCAATTTCCCTGCCGCCGATGAAGTGGTGGATTTCCTTCAGGACCGACGCCTGATTGAGTGGCTTGTTCATGTTTCACTGTCCCCGGTGATGACCGGCCCGGCAAATGGGCCGCTATGTGTGGATTATGCAGCCGCAGCGTTGCGGCCGTTGGCGAAATGTTGATCCAGCGGATAAATCGGCCGCCGCAGCTTGCGGTAATCGAACTCGGTCCAGTCCGAGGATGACACGCCGGGGGCATCACAGAACACCATGCCCTTCGCGATCGGCAGGAACACCGGCCGGAAGTACATCCGCGACTTCAGCAGGAGGTAGCGTTGGCTCGCGGGGTCGATGCCGACGCTCTCGAACACGCCACGGTCCCAGGGTTCCTGATTGCGCTCGGAGACGGCGACCTGCGCGGTCCCGGTGTCGAGCACCACGGTTCTGCCCATGAAGCAGCGCATTCCGGTGAACTGCGGGCCGGTGATGGTGTACTCGCCGTCGGTGATTATGCGGACGACCCCGCTGAGCATCAACGGCTCGCCCTTTCGCCGGATCGAGGGCATGTCCATCTTGCCGCCCACCGGAAGCGTGACTCGCGCGCCCCTTCCGGCTTCAATCATTTTCGCGACTGCTTCCGGATCGCGGATCGGCGCCACCGCGATGCCGGTCAGGCCCTGGCGCAGAGCCTCGCGCAGCACGTACATCGTGTCCTGTGTTGAGCCGGAAGCGCAGTTGTCGGCGTGATCCAGCAGAAGGATCGGTCCACCCGACTGTTCGCCCATGCGCTTCGCCTGCGCGATCGACTGCTCGAGCGGCTGTCCGCGGTAGATGAAATCTTCCTTTTGCGCCCAGGCGACGTCGAGGATCGCATTGCAGGCGCTCGCGGCGGCGGTCTTGCTGCCGTCCGCGACTGTTACGACGCTTATACCGGCATCGTGAATGTCGGCCATCTGAAAGCCGCCGAATGCGGTGGCGGCCAGAAGGCCGTCGCGTTCCGCTTCTCTGGCGGCATCGACGAAATCCTTCATCGCGCCTTCTGAGGTGTTCTGGCGCAGCGTCTGCGCCAGGATCGGGGCGTTGCCCCACGCCATCACCGGCTTCACTTCGCCTTTCATCATGCGCATCAGGATGGAGCCGGCGAGCTGCCCGGATTCGTACTGGTCCACGTGCGGATAGGTCTTGTACCCGCTGATGACGTCGCAGTTGCGCACCATGCGTTCTGTGACGTTGGCGTGCAGGTCCAGCGATACCGCGATCGGCGTGCGCGGCGCGATGGCGCGCAGCTTTTCCAGCAGCGTGCCTTCGCCGTCGTCGGTGCGGTCCGCGACCACCATGGCGCCGTGCAGGTCGAGAAACACTGCATCGCAGCCTTTGGCGACCGCGTTGCAGATCGCCTCGCAGATGCGGTCATAGGCGTTGCCGTCCACCGGCCCGCTCGGATTCGCCCATGCGGCGACCGGGGTGACCACCTCCGCGCCGGCCTTTGCAGCCAGGTCCAGAAACGCCGCCATGGCCATGCCCTTGCCCTTCATCGCCTCGAAGGCGTCGCGACCGAGGTACGGACCCTTGGGCCCGAACTCCTCCCACGGTGTGGGCACCGGCGAGAAGGTATTGGTCTCGTGCTGCATCTGGGCGATGACGAATTTCATTGATGAACCCCGAAAAGGCGAAACGCGTTCAACGCAAAGGCCGCAAAGGTACGCAATGGAAAACCAAGGAAGTTCGACGAAAATCCGGAATCGAAGATTGAAGCAAGTCCGGTCACCCTTTGCATTCCAGTTGGTCCGTTGGCTCCCTTGCTTCTATCTCTTGAATTCCTTCGCGTACCTTCGCGTTAACGCTGTATTCAAGGAAGAGTTTTCAAAACGTCGCGGACGGTATCGAAGATCTGGTCGATCTGGTTCTTTTCGATGATGAACGACGGCGAGAGTGCGATGGTGTCGCCGGTGGTGCGGATCAGCACGTTCTTGTTGTAGGCGCGCAGGAAAGCCTCGAATGCGCGCGCGCCGGGCTTGTCGGCCATGGGTTGCAGCTCGATGCCGGCGACCAGTCCGATCGTGCGGATGTCGATCACGTGCGGCAGGCCCTTGAGCGAGTGCGCCGCGTCTTCCCAGTAGGGCGCGAGTTCCGCGACGCGCTCGAACAGCTTTTCTTCCTTGAACAGGTCGAGCGCTGCGCGCGCCGCGGCCGAGGCCAGCGGGTGGCCGGAATAGGTGTAGCCGTGGAAGAACTCGATGTTGCTGTCCGGGCCACCCTTGTCCATGAAGGTGTCGTAGATCTCTTTCTTCACGATCACGCCACCCATCGGCACCGCCGCGTTGGTGAGCGCCTTGGCGCAGGTGATCATGTCCGGCGTGACCCCGAAGGTCTGTGCGGCGAAGGCTTTGCCGGTGCGGCCGAACCCGGTGATGACTTCATCGAATATCAGCAGGATGCCGTACTTGTCGCAGATCTGGCGCAGCTTCTGCAGATAACCTTTCGGCGGCACCAGCACGCCGGTGGAGCCGGCGACCGGCTCGACGATCACCGCCGCGATGTTGGAGGCGTCGTGTAGCTGAACCAGGCGTTCGAGTTCGTCGGCGAACTCGGCACCGTGCTCGGGCTGTCCGCGCGAGAAGGCGTTGCGCGCCGGGTCGTGAGTGTGGCGCAGGTGATCGACCGAGGCTAGCATGTTGCCGAAGGTCTTGCGGTTCCCGGACATTCCGCCGACCGAGATGCCGCCGAATCCCACGCCGTGATAGCCGCGCTCGCGTCCGATCAATACGCGTCGGGTGCCTTCGCCACGCACGCGGTGATAGGCCAGCGCAATCTTGAGCGCCGTGTCCACGGCTTCCGACCCGGAGTTGGTGAAAAACACATGGTCCAGGCCCTTGGGCGTGATCGAAACCAGCTTTTCCGCCGCCTGGAACGCAGCCGGATGATGCAACTGGAAGCTGGTGGCGTAGTCAATGGTTTCCGCCTGCTTCTTGATCGCGTCGACGATTTTCTGGCGGCAGTGGCCGGCGTTCACCGCCCACATACCGGCGATGCCGTCGAGCACCTTGCGGCCGTCCTGCGTTAAATAGTGCATGTCCTTGGCGGCCACCAGCAGGCGCGGCGCCGCCTTGAACTGGCGATTGGCCGTGAACGGCATCCACAGCGGTTCGAGATTGAGCGAACCGTTCAACTGCCGCAGGGCTTTCTCGTCGGGCATGTTCATGGCGGGTCTCCTCGGGTGCCGGGCCGCGACCGAAGTCGCGCAGCCCGGGCAGGCGCTTGATTTATGGCTTCATTATAGTGCGCGGCCAGTGCCTGCGGCCAGCATCGGATTGCCTGGACAGAAGGCTTCCCTTATCCTGTGGCGCTTTCGTCAATAGCTGACACTCGACCGGCCATTCATTGATCCGGCCGGGCCTTTGCAGCCTTCACCAGGAAATTCCCGATGGATCTGAACTACTCCCAGGAAGAAATTGCGTTTCGCGATCAGGTGCGCGAGTTCGTCCGTACCCATCTCCCCGGCGATGTGTCGCGCAAGGTCCTCGAACACCGCAGGGTCGGCAAGGACGACTACGTGCGCTGGCAGAAGATCCTGTTCGAAAAGGGCTGGATTGCCGCCGGCTGGCCGGTGGAATACGGCGGCACCGGCTGGACGCCGATCCAGCGCTACATTTTCGAGGAGGAGTGCGCGGCCGCGGGTGCGCCGCGGCTCACGCCGTTCGGCCTGCACATGGTCGGGCCGGTGATCATCGCCTTTGGCAGCGAATGGCAGAAGAAGCATTACCTGCCGCGCATCCTTTCCAGCGAGGACTGGTGGTG
>JBGQGT010000160.1:0-5889 GCA_041497595.1 Gammaproteobacteria bacterium | reverse complement strand
CCGCATGGCCGGTACCGAGTTGCGGTTCCTGCAGGACGAACTTCAGCGCGGGATCGGCGAAGCCGGCGGGCACGGCATTGCCGCCGTGGCCGTAAATAACAATGGTGCGGTCGGCGTGCAGCGCCCGGGCGCGGTCCAGTACGTGAGCGAGCAGCGGCTTGCCGCCCAGCGAATGCAGGACCTTTGCCATACGGGAATGCATGCGTGTGCCCTTGCCGGCAGCGAGGACCACGACGTTGAGGGGAGCGTTTTTCACAGGAGGCACGGAAAACGCAGGGGATTATCGCACAACGCCCCGGAAAGACGATGATGAGGCTAATTCACGCTGATGCCCTGCTCGATGAGCAGGGTCCTGATGTCGTTCAGCACGACCTGCGGCAACAAGAAGGAAGTGGTGTAGATCTCCCGGATCGAACCCCGCTGGTCGATCAGGAACACCTTGAGTACATGTGACAGCGACCCGGTCGACTTGCCGTTTTCGTCGAGCACTACGGACAGGTCCTGGCCGAATCCTTCCAGCAGGGGCCGCAGCTCCATCGGTGAAGGTGTGGTCAGGAAGTACCAGGGCAGCCCGCCCTTGTCAGCCATGTGGCTGCCCCCGTACAGGCGCATGGCCTCCGGCGTATCGTGATCGGGGTCGAACGACAGGCTCACGAAACGCAAGTTCGGCAGCAGCGCGGTTTCGCGATCGAGCGACTTCTTCAGCTCTTCCATCACCTGGTACGCGAAAGGACAGCCCCAGACATCGCTGCAACTGGTGTACATGAAAGACAGTACCGTGACCTTGCCGGTGGTGAACCGGGCAAGCGGTTTGGGCTGGTCGTCGGTATCGAGCACTGTTCCGCCCGGTGCGGGCATGATGTGTTCGAGCCGGTAAGAGCCGGCGGGCGGCGGCACGAACTCGAGTTCCCTCGCCGGCCCCCCATCGTCCCCGCCAGCAAACGCCGCGGCAGCCAGAAACAGGCCGCCGCACAATGCAAAGGGACGCAGCATCAGCGTGCGGCGGCGATCTCGCCGGGCGGGTCCGCGTTGCCGAACGCGGATTTCAGGGACTTCGAGCCGAGCTTCATGTGATGGGCACGGCCGAGTTTTTCCCTGGTGAAGTCCACCTCGAAAGCGGGTTTGAGTTCCTTGCCGTCCCAGTTGAAGGCGCGCAGGAACTGCTCGTTGTCCGCACCTTTCTTGTCCCATTTTTCCAGCAGCGACGAGGTCACGTAAACGCGTTTGCCATCCCAACTCTGCGACACCATGTTGACCTGCTTGCCGGTGACTTTCTCGTAGGTCTGTTTCGGCGCTTCCGGATTGGAGAGGTCGAAGTAGCGGGTCTTGCCGTCCATGAAAGTATTGACCCACAGACCCTTGCCGTCGCGGCTGATGCTGATGTCCACCGGCAGCGGAATCTTCGCCGGGTCGCCGATGGTGGCGACATCCCTGGCTTCCCATTCGCCATTGGCGCCCTCCCTGATCAGCCAGATCTTCGAGGTCAGCGCCGTGGCGACGACCGCCCAGTTCTCGCCTTCCTTGAGCGACCAGCGGATCTCCAGCGGTGCGCCCGGCACGCTGAGGACTTTCTTCGGCTTCATCGCCTTCAGATCCCATAGCACCATGGTGTTGCCGAACTTCTTCATCGCCTCGGCGTCGGCAACGACTTCCCCCAGGTCGCGCATGTAATTGTTGTAGCCGGTGAAGCTGGAAGTGAGCAGCAGGTTCTTGCGCGGATTGATGCCGATGTCGTAGCCGTAGCCGTCGCCGCCATTGTCGGTGGGGATGTCGTACTTGCTGATCAGGTCGCCTTTGTTGTTGAAAAGCGCCAGGCCGGTGACGCCGCCCTTGTCCCGGGCATTGGACAGCGTTCCCACCAGCATGCGGCCGGGCATCGCATAGAAAGTATGCGGGCCGAAGTAGCCGGTCTTGTCCGGCAGGTCGGCGATGACTTTAGCGAGCTTCGGCTTGGCCGGATTGGAGCCGACGTCGAACACGTAGATTCTGCTGTCGGACAGCCCGCCCGCCCACAGGTGGCGGCGGTCGTCGGTGAAACCCATGTGGTGTGCTTCGCCTCGCGCGCCCACTGAAACGCTGTGGATTACCTTGCCGTACTTTTTAGATGCCGGATTGACGTCGATGGTAACCAGCTTGTCGGAACCGTCGCCCAGCCCTTGCACACCCAGGGTCCAGACGTACACGTAATCCTCCTGCCCCTTGATCAGATTGCCGATGTAAGGGGAATTGCAGGTTTCATCCGCGCCGGCACGGGGGCCGGCGCCAAGCAAGGCGGTCGCGAGCAACACGGCGGCCAGGGGCCTCGGCACGCGGGAGAGTCTGAGCATCATGTCCTCCGTTGGTTTTGGTACTGTTTGGGAAGGGTTACCAATTTAGGCGTTGATGGAAGGAAAGCCAAATAGAAATTCGCGATTAGGAAATAACCGATACCGTCGATTACTTCCGGCCGCAGCAGTCTGCCGGGTATCCCTCCTGCACCCATTCGAGGAGCGCGTCCTGGGCGGCCTGAGCGTTGCGCGCGCCGGGATGATTGATCAAGAACACCACCACCAGCATGCGCCCGCGGGTATCCATGGCGTAGCCGGAGATGGCGCGCACGCCGTCCAGGTAACCGGTCTTCACATGTGCCTGGCCGGCAACCGGCGAGTTGTTGAGACGTTTGCGCATGGTGCCGTCCACCGCCACCAGCGGCAGCGAGGCGATGTACTCGGGCATCAACGGGCTCCTCCAGGCGGCGATGAGGAGTTCGCCGAGTTGGCGGGCGGATATCCGGGTGGCGCGTGAAAGTCCCGCACCGTTATCGATGCGCATTTCGGGGAACGACATTCCGCGCCTTGCCAGCCAATCGCTGACCGCACGATCGGACTTCTCCAGCGTGGCAGGCCTGCCGTCCTGCGCGCCGAGCGTCAGGAAAACATTGCGGGCCATGACGTTGTTGCTGAACTTGTTGATGTCGCGGATGCTTTCCGCCAGCGCAGCCGATTCCCAGCTTGACAACAAGCGCGCGTTCATCGGCACCTCGGCCTCGCGCACGCGCCCCGTCCAGCTGCCGCCCGCCTGCAGCCACAAATGACCGAAAACCGCAGCCATGTACTCGTTCGGGGTGAGCAGGCTGAAGCTGCGGGATTTCTCGCCGCAACTGGACGGAAATGTGCCGAAGAAGGTCAGGGTGTTGCCGTCGTGCGCCGGCTTTTCCGGCCAGACATCGCAGAATCCCGGAGCGAGGTAGAGATTGTTGACCACCGTGACCTGAGGCAGGACCGGTTCTGAGTACACCGCCACCGCGCGCTTTTCCTCATCCGGAACGAAACCAAGCCGGAATGACTTGAAGTTCAGCAGCAGCGCATCTGCGCCGACGTTGTATGGCCGCGTCGGTTCGTTGTCGAACTGCGCCGGGTCGTGGTTGTCGATGGCGAAGAAACTGCGATCCAGTACCAGATCGCCGGTGATCTCGCGCACCCCGCGGTTGCGCAGGTTGCGCACAAACAGCCAGAAGTTCTCAAGCGTCAGTTTCGGATCGCCATAGCCTTTCAGCACCAGATTGCCATCCAGCCGGTCGCCCGTGAGCGTCCCGTCCAGAAAAGCCTCGGTCTTCCAGGTATAGGCCGGTCCGAGAATCTCCAGCGCGGCAAACGTGGTCACCAGCTTGATCACCGACCCGGGATTGAGCGATCGGTCCATGCCGACCGTCACAACCGGCAGGTTGTTGGTCAGGTCATGCACGTAAATTCCCACGCTGCTCTCCGGCACGCCGGCTTGCGCCAGTGCGGCGGCGACCGGTCCGGGCGGCTGGCGCATCGGCGTGGTGGCCACGGCCTCTGGTGGCGCCGCGAGCAGCAGCAGCAGCGACAAACGGCCGAAGACGGTCATTGCGTTCCGTTCGCCGATACCGAAAAAGGCGGCTGCGGAGGAGAATCGCGTGCTCAGAGGAGACTGTCCAGAATTGCGCTGGTACCGTCGACCAGGAAATCCATGTTCTCCTCGTCGATCAGGTACGGCGGCATGAAGTACACGGTATTGCCGAGCGGCCGCAACAACAATCCTCGCGCCAGCGCGGCCTGATAGAACTTGCGCGCGAATGCGGGGTCATCGCTCGCCGCATCGAATGCCCAGATCATCCCGGTGTTGCGGAAGTGCCTGACCCCCGGATGCTGCGCAATCTTGCCGCAGCGGCGCGAAAGCTGCGCCGATTTCTCGCGGTTGCCTGCCAGCACTCGATCCTCCTCGAAAATGTCCAGCACCGCCAGCGCGGCACGGCAGGCCAGCGCGTTGCCGGCGTAGGAATGCGAGTGCAGGAAGCCGCGCGCGAGATCGTCGTGGTAGAACGCCGAATAGACATCCTCGGTCGTCAGCACCACCGACAGCGGCAGATAGCCGCCGGTAATGCCCTTGGACAGACAGAGGAAATCCGGCCTGATGCCCGCCTGTTCGCAGGCCAGGAAAGTGCCGGTGCGGCCGAAACCCACCGCGATTTCGTCGGCGATCAGGTGCACCCGATAGCGGTCGCAGAGCGCCCGGGCTTCGCTGAGGTAACGCGGGTGATACATCACCATGCCGCTCGCGCCCTGCACCAGCGGCTCCACGATCAGCGCCGCGGTCTGCTCGTGGTGCTCGGTGAAGTACGCCTCCAGCGCGCGAGCCGCCCGCAGTGCCACGTCTTCATGGGTTTCGCCGGATTGGGCCAGGCGCCAGTCCGGCGTCGGCACTTGCGCGCTGTGTCGCAGCAGCGGCGCATAAGTGTCGCGGAACAGCGGCACGTCGGTCACTGATAGCGCGCCCAGCGTCTCGCCGTGATAACTCCCTTGCAGACTGACGAACTGCGTTTTCCGCGGCTGCCCGCCGTTACGCCACGCATGAAAGCTCATTTTCAGCGCGATCTCGGTCGCGCAGGCGCCGTCGCTGCCGTAGAAACAGTGCGACAAACCGGTCAGCGACGACAGTCGTTCGGAAAGTTGCACCACCGGCTCATGGGTGAAACCCGCAAGCATCACGTGCTCGAGTTTGCCGAGCTGGTCGGTGATGGCGGCGTTGATCCTGGGATTGGCGTGGCCGAACAGGTTGACCCACCAGGAACTGATCGCATCGAGATAGCGCTTGCCTTCGAAGTCGACCAGCCACATGCCTTCGCCGCGGGCGATCGGCAACAACGGCAGGTGCTCGTGGTGCTTCATCTGCGTGCACGGGTGCCAGACCGCGAGCAGGCTGCGGGACAGCAGTCGATCGTTGCTAGTCAATTTGGAATGTGCGGACGTGGGCAATGTAACCGCAAGCGGGGAAATCGTCAGACGAAGTAAGACATCTTTTCCGCGTTCGATCAAGTTGGCGCGGTAATGCGCGGGTACTCGGCGGTGCGGAAAGAAGACTGCAATCTCGCGGCGCGGCCCGCGCCGGTACTAGCAGTCCAGGCGCGTGGCTGCTCGGAATGCTGGCGTGTTTAATGCTTGACCCAAGGAAAAATGCTTCGCACTATTCGCTTGCGAAAGGAGGGCATGAATGAATCTGCTGGAATCCATCTCCGATCGGATGGCCGTGGCCAACCGGCCTCTGTTTGCGATCACAGTGGCAGCGGTACCTTGTCCCGACACGCCGGTGATTCTGACCCTGCATTGGCACGGCTTCATCGAGGAGAAGATCATCGAAGTGGAAGAAGCCGAAACCGTGTCCTACACCCCGATCCCGAGTTCGGCGCTGCAGGTCAACGAGCGCTGGGACGATCTGACCACGCTCGATCGCGCGGCGATGGAGGCCGGCTGGGAGCTGGGCGCGTGGGACGTGGCGCGTGCCGAGCGCGCCGGTTGCATACGCCCCGGGGCCGAATCGCGCGAGGCGCTCGAGTGCCTGCAGGCTTTCGGCGCCTTCCCTTACGGCGTTAACGGACATCAAGTCGTG
>JBGQGT010000159.1:0-5902 GCA_041497595.1 Gammaproteobacteria bacterium | reverse complement strand
TGTCGGACTGCAGGCGCTCGAGCGGCATCTGCCAGGACTTGGCCGCAAGTTGCTGCCGCAGCAATTCGAGGTAGTCGCCGGCGCGATCCGTCGCGGTGGGAAAGTCGGCCTTGGTTATCGCCAGGTCGCGGATGGTGACGATTCCACGGTCGCGGTTCGTTTCGGTACGAGCCGAGATCCACACCATGCCGAAGCTGCCCGGCTGTTCGTCCGCCTGCGCGTGAACGGCAACCGCGGCGCGCCCCTCGAGCCGGTCGCCTTCCCATTTGTCGAACTGCGGTTGATAGACGACAAAGCGGCTGTCGCGGGCGCTGATCTGGGTTGGCCACGGCAACGCGGAAGGGGTAACGGCCACGGAGGCCGCATCAGGCCGCTCAACGGCGTCGTTGCCGATGTCCGCCGCCCCGACGCTGAACGACAACAGGCACAGCAGAATAGCCAGAGCGGCGGGATAATTGGAAAGCTTGCTCATGGCGCGCCCTCCTCTCGATGTAAGTGCGTGCGGCAATTCGGATGCCGCATCGTTGTCGCTTGCCGGTTCAACATGATCCGGCGTCGCGACAAGTATAAAACGGGGAAGCACACGCCGCGTTGACCCGGACGCAGGCAATTTTGTCACGCAGTGTAACTGCGCATGCGGGCCGTCGTGCCCTCGCACATGCGGCAGTTCAGCGTCCAGGCGCGTCCGCGGGTGCCTGGAGCAGTGTCGCGAACCGGTCCAACTCCTCTCCCGAGAGGTCTGAGACGACGTGGTAGCGGAACCCGGCCCGGGCCCATCGCGTCATGTTGTAGCCTTTCCTCGATTCCTGCGATGTTTCGACCTGGCCGCCGCTTCGGTCCGGCCAGACGAACACGCTGATCACGTGATTCCGGTACTGGTACAACAGGACCGCGATCGGCCGGCCGTCAAGATAATCGAGCCGCCCGCCGATGAGCGGAAATCCTTCGTCGCTGAAGTCGGCAACCGGCGGCGAAAAATCCAGCCTGGCGCTCAGCCACGGCTTGACCGTGTGGCGGTCGCTCGAGGCGACGTCGGTCAGCCGGCCGGTGAGGACCCCGCGAACGTGCGCGGCCACTACTTCCCCCATAAGCATTTCCGCCTGGGAAGGCACGACGAAGTGATAGGTAATCCCCCAAGTCAGCAGAGCGGAGACGGCAAACGACGCGCCCAACCGCAGCCATTCCGCGGGCAGCCATCCTCGGCGGCGGGTTTCGCGCCGCGAGCCGCCGGTGCCCGCGAGAATCTTCGCGCGCAGATGCGCAGGCGCCCAATAGCGCGGCGCATTGTTCCGCACCACGGAGCGCAACTGAAGATCGAACGCATGTGCCGCACCGCACGGCTCGCAGGACTCCAGGTGGCGCGCCACCTGCATCGCGTGCGCGGCATCGAGCTCGTTGTCGAGATAGCCGTGGAGCAGTTCCCGTGCTTCGGTGCAGTCCATTTCAAAGCCCTCCATTGGCGCGCTCCAGTTGCCGACGCAGCATCTTTCTCGCCCGCGCCAGCCGCGACATCACGGTTCCGACCGGCACGTCCGCCGCCAGCGCGATGTCCTTGTAGGACAGCTCCTCGATCTCTCGCAGCACCAGCACCTCGCGGAACTCCGCCGGCAGCGCCTCGATCGCTTGACGAACGATCTGCCCGCCGGCGCTCCTCAGCAGCAGCGCCTCCGGATCACCACTTTGGGTGCCGGCCTCGACCGCCCCGTCGTGCAGCTCCTCGTCGAACGGCTCATGCAAATGCGCGGCATGATCCCGCTTGCGCATGCTGTAGAAGGTGTTGCGCACGATCGCGAGCAGCCAGGCCTTGCCGTCTCCGCCGCGGAAGCCGCCGAAGAACCTGAAGGCGCGCAAATACGCTTCCTGCACCACATCCTCAGCGAGGTGATCGTCGCGGGTCAGCCAGCGGGCGAGGTTGTAGGCCGCATCGAGATGCGGCAGCGCGATTTGCGCAAAGCTCTCCGGCTCCTGGTTCTTCGCCACACCCCCTCCTTCAACTTATTGCTACTACCGCCGCAAGACCGGTTTTATTCCCGGTGCGACCTTTTTTTTCATGCCGGGAATTTTCCGCCTGCCTGCACGGTTCTGCGGTGTAGGACTCACACACACCGAAAAGGAGAACCAGCATGGCACGCAGACTCGATCGCAGGGACTTTTTGAAACTCGCCGGTCTGGGAGGCGCCGTTTTCGCCTCCGGACTGGGCTACCGGACCGGCGCGGCGGCCCGCACCTATTCCGCGGCGCAGGACTTCTATTTTGTTCAACTCTCCGATTCGCACTGGGGTTTCAGCGGTCCCGAAATCAACCCGGATGCGGAAGGCACGCTCAGGAAAGCCGTTGCCGCCGTCAATGCGCTCAAGGAACGGCCCGATTTCATTGTATTCACCGGCGACCTCACTCACAGCACCGACGATCCGGTCGAGCGCAGGAAGCGCATGCGCGAATTCCGCGAGATCGTGTCCGGGCTCAAGGTGAAGGAGCTCAAGTTCATGCCGGGCGAGCACGACGCCTCGCTCGATCACGGCAAGGCGTTCCGCGAACTTTTCGGCGACACCCGTTACACCTTTGACCATAAAGGCATCCATTTCATCGCGCTGGACAACGTCTCGGACCCCGCAGCGCTGATCGGGGAAGAACAACTGGCGTGGTTGAGATCCGATCTGGATCGTCTCGATAAGGAGACGCCGATCGTGGTTTTCACCCACCGTCCGCTGTTCGACCTGTATCCGCAGTGGGACTGGGCCACCCGCGACGGTGCAATGGCGATCGAGCTGCTGATGCCCTACCGGAACGTGACCGTGTTCTACGGCCACATTCACCAGGAGCATCGTCACATGACCGGACACATCGCCCACCACGCCGCGCGTTCGCTGATCTTCTCGTTGCCGGCACCGGGCTCGGCCCCCAAGCGCATGCCGATTCCCTGGGATGCGGCGCAACCCTACAAGGGCCTGGGATTCCGCGAGGTGGACACCGAAGTCAAGAGCGCCCGATACGAGATCACCGAGTGGCCGGTAAAGAAGGCCTGACATGAAGACACTCGCCATCGTCGGCTCAACGATTGCACTGGTGGTCGCGTTCGCCCTGGGTGTCGCGGCGTACGTCGCGGCCAAGCCGAAGGAGCCCGTGGTCCGCCTGTCGGTCAGGCGATTCGAGTACAGTCCAAAAGAGATCGTGCTCAAGAAAGGCGTCGCAGTCGTGATCGAAGTGGAATCCCAGGACGTAGTTCATGGTTTCAACCTGCCGGATCTCGGCGTGCGCACCGATGTCATCCCGGGGCAGGTTGCGCGCGTGCATGTTACGCCGCAGAAGACGGGGCGCTTCACGTTCCGCTGCGACATCTTTTGCGGGACCGGCCACGAAGATCTGGACGGGACCGTGGTCGTCGAAGAGTGACGAGGACGCTCAGATTCAACCACGCCGCACCGGCGGGCTCACCGGTCAGGAGCGGCGCTCCGGCTGCGGCCGGACTCCGGTGTCGTTCAGCTTGACGAAGCGGAAGCCTTGATCGAGTAACTGCTTCAGCCCCACCGCCAGGCCTTCGGCGGTCTCCGAGTCGGGCTTGTTGAGGTGGGCGAGGATGATGTCGCCGCTCCTGACTTTCTTCAGCCGGGCGATAACGCCCCGTTTTGACAGACTGGCGCCGAAATCGGCGTTGATCGAAAACCCGGCCACCTTGTAGCCCATTGCCTCGATCACCTTGATCGCCTCGGGATCGTATTCGCCGGTGGCGCCGCGATACCAGTGCGGCGGCGAACCCGTCGCCGCGCTCACCGCCGCGGCACCGCGCAGCACTTCGCGCTTCAAATGGGCGACGTCCGACTCTCCGGGGATGCCGTACACCTCCCGATTCCTGCCGATCACCGCCGGAACGTGGTTGGCGCCATGGTTCTCGATGTCGAACAGATCGGAGTGGGCTTTCAGCAATGCCACGGCTGCCGGATTGCGATCGAGCCACTTCTTTGTGGCGAAAATCGTGGCGGCAATCCGGTTTTCGATCAGGAATCCGATCAGATCGGCGTCGAACCCGCCGTCGCAGGCATCCAGGGTCAATGCCGCCACGCTGGCATCACCGCTGCCGGATACGGCGAGCACCTGATGCACCTCGATCGGGGGCGGTTCCGCGACTGCGGCGGTGGGCAGCAACACGACAAGAAGAGTAAGAAACCAGCGGCTCATGCAGGCATTAACGTCCGCGACCGGAAAAGGTTGCACCTGACGGGCGGGATCAGAGTATCCGGTACCAGAGATACAGCCAGGAAATCGCCAGGGTCGCAACCGTCACCGAAACACCGGTGCGGGCATGACGCTTCCAGTCTATCCGGATGCCGCGCCGCCGCGTCCACCACGATGATGTTGGCGATGCTGCCGACGATCAGCAGATTCCCCGCCAGCGTGCTCGCCAGCGCCAGCACCAGTCCCGCCATTTCGTGAGTGGCCACCGGCAGCAGCAGCATCACCGCCGGCACGTTGGAGACGACGTTGGAGATCAGGAATGCGGCGACGAACAGCGGGCCCGGTTGATGCAGGTTCACGCCCAGCGCCGCCAGGCGCTCGACCGCCTGCGCGGTGAGTCCGGTCTTGTCCAGCGCGTGATTCACCACGAACAAGCCGACGAACAGAACCAGCAACTGCCAGTCCACCAGCCCGAGCATTTTGTACGAATGCAGCTTGCGGCTCATCATCAGCACGCCGGCGGCGGTGAGCGCCACCACTTCCCGCGGCAACGGCGCGAACAGGAACAGCAGGAACACCGCTGCCGCGACACCGATGCCCTTGGCGCTTTGCCAGCGGTCCACCGGCGGCGGCGGTTCCGGGTGCGGCGGCACCGCCGCAGTGGCCGGCTCGACCGCCTCGAGTTTCCACGACCCGCGGCTGCGCCATGCGATCAGCGCCCAGACCACCGCCAGCCCGAGCACGACCGGAATCGCTGCCTCCAGCAGATAACCGGAAAACGACAAATGCAGCTTCTCGCCGATCAGCATGTTCTGCGGGTTGCCGATCAGCGTGAGCGCAGAGCCGACGTTGGCGCCGCAGGCAAGCGCGAGCAGAAAGGGAACCGGATTGAGCCGCCGCGCCAGGCACACGTCGATCAGCACCGGCGCCATCGCCAGGCAGATTATGTCGTTGCTGAACACCGCGGACAGGCCCGCGACGATCACGATCAACGCGCCCAGCAACTGCGCCGGCGACAGCGGCAAGTTGCCGGTCTTGTGCGTCACCCAGGTATAGAAGCCGCCCAGGCGCAACTGCGCGGACACCACCATGAAGGCAAACAACAGGATCAGCGTGGGCGCGTGCACCGCTGCCCATGCCTCCTCGAGGTTCAGTGCGCCAACGCCGATCAGGGCGATCGCGCCCAACAGCGCGATGCCGGTGCGGTCGAGCTGCAGGAAAGGCAGCCCGCCCAGGATCATGCCCAGGTAAACGACTGCGAAAATCAGGAGGATCGTTGCGTCCATTCTTGTTCTTCGCGTTTCCGGCCGAGCGCAAGTCTACGCGAACTCCGTCACGCTGCGCACGCGCCGGCAGACCGGATCGCATGGCTGTCCAGCATGGATTGCGCGCGTGCGCGAACGGCGCTACCGTTACGGCGGAACGCCGCTGGGAAAGGCCGCTACGGCCCACTGACCGGTAATGCGGCTCGGTTCCCTCACTAGGAGATCGCAGCGATGGGTCTCCAAATCAGTTTGCAATTGTCGGATAATCCCCATGGGCGGCGCTGCAGCCGTCCCTGACAAGAATGCCGGCCAATAAAGGGGGAAACGATATGAAGATCAAATATCTTGCGGCTGCGCTGGTCCTAATGTCCTTGCTGGGCGCGGAGTCCCGGGCGCAAGAGGGCCCGGTGACCTGGAGCGATCCGACCTGCGGTTTTTTCGTGGTGCAGTTGCCGCCCGGAGAT
>JBGQGT010000158.1:0-5904 GCA_041497595.1 Gammaproteobacteria bacterium | reverse complement strand
TGTCTATTCGTATTGCGCCCGCTGTGTGAACACTGGATTACCAGCCACAAACTTCAAGCCACCAGCCACCAGCCACTAACCACTAGCCACTGCCTTTATGGATATCCTTTATCTCCTGATTCCACTTTCCGTCGTGCTGGTGTTCCTCATCGGCGGAATTTTCTGGTGGTCCGTCAAGAGCGGCCAGTTCGACGATCTGGAGGGACCGGCGCACCGCATCATTCAGGACGAGGACAAGCCTGAAGGGCGGTGATTCAGTGACTAGGTGATTGGGTGATTGAGTGATTGAAAAGCTGCAGCGAGGCCTTGAGCACTGAGTCACTTAGTCCCTCAATCACTCAATTACTCAATCACCCAAACCGCAACAGCGAATGACCACCAATCTGCCAAGCACCTCACAAGACTCCCCCTCCGGCCTGACGGAGGCCGAGGCGAAAAGCCGTCTGGCGCAGCACGGAGCCAACGAGCTCCCGCGCGGCAAGCGCCGGGACTTGCTGCGGATTGCGCTGGAAGTCGTGCGCGAACCGATGCTTCTGCTGCTGGTCGCTGGCGGCACAATTTACCTTGCCATCGGGGATCTTTACGAAGCGCTGATCCTGCTGGTGTCCGTGTTCGTGGTGATCGGCATCACCATCTATCAGGAACGCAAGACCGAGCGCGCGCTGGAGGCGCTGCGCGATCTGTCCAGTCCGCGCGCACTGGTGGTGCGCGGAGGCGAGGAAAAGCGCATCGCCGGCCGCGAGGTCGTGCCCGGTGATCTGGTGCTGCTGCACGAAGGCGATCGCGTGCCGGCCGACGGCGTGTTGGTCGAGTGCAACGAGTTCAGCGCCGACGAGTCCCTTCTCACCGGGGAGTCCCTGCCGGTCTCCAAACAACCAGCGACCTCGGAAGTACGCGAGATGGCGAATCCGGGCGGCGATGCGCAGCCGTTCGTGTTCTCCGGCGCGCTGGTGGTGCAGGGGTACGGAAAGGCGCGCATTCTGGCGACCGGTGCGCAGACGCAGATCGGCCGCATCGGCAAGGCGCTCGAGTCACTGGAAGTCCAGGACACACCGCTACAGATCCAGACGGCGCGCGTCGTGCGGATTTTCGCCGCGATCGGGCTGCTGCTGTGTTTTGCCGTAGTGGTGCTCTACGGGACGTTGCGCGGCGACTGGCTGGCGGGATTGCTGGCCGGCATCACGCTGGCGATGGCGGTGCTGCCGGAGGAGTTCCCGGTGGTGCTTACGGTCTTCCTCGCGCTCGGCGCCTGGCGCATTTCCCAGAAAAAGGTTCTGACGCGGCGCATGCCGGCGATCGAGACGCTTGGCTCGGCGACCGTGCTGTGCGTGGACAAGACCGGCACGCTCACCGAGAACCGCATGGCGGTGGCGGAACTCGCAGTCGCGGGCCACCATCACGAAGCCGCGCGCGGTGCCTTGCCGGCGAACGTGCGGCCGGTCGCGCATTACGCTGCGCTGGCGTGCGAGCGCAATCCGTTTGATCCGATGGAACGGGCGATCGTTGGCTACGCGGTCGAGCACGACGCCGAGACCGTGCGCATGCGCAGCCATTGGCGGCTGGTGAAGGAGTACGACCTCACGCGCGACTTGCTGGCGGTCACGCACTGCTGGCAGGGGGCGGACGGTGGCGAGGTCGTCGTCGCCGCCAAGGGGGCGCCCGAGGCGATCGCGAAGCTGTGCAAGGCGGACACGGCGCTGCAGACCAGCATTCTGCAGCAAACCGCGCATATCGCAGCGCGTGGACGCAGGGTGCTCGGTGTGGCGGAGGCGCGCTTTCACGGCGGCGATTTCCCCGCCCGCCCCACGGGATTCTCGTTCAAGTTTCTCGGACTCATTGCACTCGCGGACCCTGTAAGGGCGACGGTGCCGCAGGCAGTCAAGGAGTGCTACGACGCCGGCATCCGGGTGGTGATGATCACCGGGGACTACCCGGGAACGGCACAGTCGATTGCCGACGAAATCGGATTGAAGTCCCCCGGCGGGGTGCTGACCGGCGCGCAGCTCGAACGCTTGAGTGCTGCGCAGTTGCGCACACGCATAGCGGAGGTCAGCATCTTCGCGCGGGTGGTTCCGGAACAGAAGTTGGCCCTTGTCGAGGCGCTCAAAGCCAACGGAGAAATCGTCGCCATGACCGGCGACGGCGTCAACGACGCGCCGGCGCTCAAAGCAGCACACATCGGCGTGGCCATGGGCGGACGCGGCACCGACGTAGCGCGCGAGGCCGCGTCGCTGGTGCTGCTGGAAGACGACTTCAAGTCCATCGTCGAGACCGTGCGGCTAGGCCGGCGCATCTACGACAATATCCGCCACGCGATGAGCTATCTGATCGCGGTGCACGTGCCGACCGCAGGCATGGCGCTGCTGCCGCTGCTGTTCGGCTGGCCGCTGGTGTTCGCGCCGGTGCACATCGTGTTCCTGGAGTTCGTGATCGATCCGGCGTGCTCGATCGCCTTCGAGGCCGAGCCGGCCCATCCGTCGACCATGCGGCGGCCACCGCGCAATCCGAAGGAACCGCTGCTGGGAGGCCGTTTGCTCTGGTATTCGTTCTTGCAGGGGATGGCGGCGCTGATCGCGGTGGCGGTGCTGTATTTCCTGGTGCTCGACCATGGATTCACCGAGGAGCGTGCGCGAGCGATGGCGTTCACCGCTCTGGTTTTGGGAAACGCCGCACTGATACTTTCCAATCGTTCGCAGACGCGCAGCGTTTTCACCACTCTGCGCATGCCCAATCGCGCGTTATGGTGGGTGGTGGGCGGAGCGATCGGAGGGCTGGCCGTGGCGCTCTATCTGCCGGCGATGCAGACCATCTTCAGGTTCGAGGCCCTGGCATGGTCGGACCTGCTGCTATGCATGCTGGCCGCATTGGCCGGAATACTGTGGCCGGAGTTCGTCAAGGTTCTGCCGCGTTCGCGGGAGGCGTGAGGCGAGCGGCGTGAGGCGTTGACGCCTTCACTCCTTCACTCCTTCACTCCTTCAGGCATTTACTCAGTAGTTGAAAATCAGCGTCAGCCAGAACTTGCGCGTGTCCACTTTCCCGGAAGCCGTGTCGCTGGCCTTGTAATCGGCGTAATCGAGCTTGCCGACGAGCTTCTGCATCGGCGGGTACGAGACGCCGACGTTGAACGCGTCGCCGGAGGCGATGCCGCCAGTGTCCGACATCAGTGGAGGGTATTCAGCGAGCAATTGCGCTTTTTCGATCTTGGCGCCGGGGTTCACGAAGGTGTCGCGAATGCCTTGCCTTGGCGTGGTCAGGAACTGATCGGCCCAGCCCTGGAACAGATGGCTTCGCCAAGAGATGCGGCTGGCGCATCAGCCGGCACGTCAGCCGCCCGCACCTGCCCGGTCAGCAAAAACAAACCGCAAACTGCGACGCCGATAACGTGCCACATGACGACCTCCCGATAGTGACGAATCACGGGAATCACACCCCGCTTGACCAGGATCATGTCCCGCATGGCCGCGTCATGCCATTGTGCGGAAGCACAAATTGCGGTAAAAAAAGGCTGGACCGCATAGGTCGGTTGGCCGGCGTCGCGATCTTGCGCATATGCCGGAAGGGCTGGCCTTTGGTCAATTTGATTTTTCAAGGGGTAACAGCACCCCAGCACTTTTTTGCGGAGGGATTCAGCGATGCTGCAGACCCCTGCAGTCCCGTCCCAGAAACTCGGTACCAGGCTGGAGATGATCGTCACCGGATTCCTGCCGGTCGCGCTCGGCCTGTCGCTGCTGGTGTCCTGGGATTTGCGAGTGCTCGCCGCCCGGGCCGGGATCGAAGGCCCCGACCTGGAAGCAGCGGCGTCGCCGCTGGTGCAGTAAAACCTCCGCAACTTGGAGGACTATTTCCTCGCGCGCGCGTTGCACGTGGCAGCGGTCGTGCTTTGGATCGGCGGGGTGGCCTTCGTCACTGCAGTGCTGCTGCCTGCGGTCCGGCAGTTTCGCGATCCTGCCGAGCAGGTGGCGTTCTTCGAGAAGGTGGAAGCCGCCTTTGGCCGGCAGGCGAGGGTGACGACGCTGGTTACCGGCTTGAGCGGAATTTACCTGGTGCACAGTCTCGGCGCATGGGACCGTTTTGCCGACCCGCACTTCTGGTGGATGCACGCGATGGTGTTGGTGTGGGCCCTTTTTACGCTGATTCTGTTCGTGCTCGAGCCCCTGTGGCTCCATCGCTGGTTTCGGGAGCGGGCGCAGCGCGATCCGGCAGGAACGCTGGCGATGATTACCCGGCTGCACTGGCTGTTGCTGGCGGCGAGCCTGATCACGGTGGCGGGCGCCGCGGCAGGCAGCCACGGCTGGAGATTCGGACAGTGACTTATCTCGTCCTCAAATACGTGCATGTCGGTGCAGTCGTAGTCAGCTTCGGCCTGTTCTTTCTGCGCGGCCTGTGGATGATGGCGGCTCCCGAGAAACTCGCTGCGCGCTGGGCGCGGGTGGTCCCGCATGTCATCGACACTGTCCTGCTCGTCAGCGCAATTGCCTTGGCCGCGATGACGGCCCAATACCCGTTTGTTCAACCCTGGCTGACCGCCAAGGTCCTCGCGCTGCTGGTCTATATCCTTCTCGGCACCGTGGCCATCCGGCGCGGACGCACGCGGCGCGTGAGGATCGTCGCCTGGATTCTGGCGCTGACCGTTTTCGGCTACATGGTTGCCGTCGCCCGCACGCGCGTTCCGTTTCCGTGGGGCATCTGACACCCATTGGATTGATATCCGTCAAAGTCGTGCTGGACAGTCCGTGTAATCTGCGGGCATCGTCGCGACAATTGGAGGAAGTCATCATGTCGATATGCAGCCCTCGGATCAGCCTGCTCCTGATTGCCGGCACGCTGTTCCTGAGTCCGGCCGGCAATCTCGGGGCCCGCGACGCCGGTCCGGCGCCCGGCACGTACCGGGTCGTCGACGGGAAAGTCGATTCGGGCACATACGCCGGCTGGTTCATCTATCACCTCTCCTGCCACATGTGCCATGGGCAGGATGTATCGGGTACCGACGTGGCGCCCGACCTGAAACAGAGCCTGAAGACGATGACGCAGGAGCAATTCGCGAACCAGGTGCTGGGGCGTTACCGGATACTCGAAGCCCCTGCGTATGGGCCTCCCGACGAGCCTGCTCGCAAATCGATCATCGACGAGGTATTGCAGCATCGGCGCGGGGAACGAGGGCAACTGGCGATGCCGGTGTGGCAGTCCGATCCCGGCATGAAGCCGCATATCCTCGACCTTTACGCTTACCTGAAAGCCCGCTCCGACGGCGCCATCGGTACCGGGCGCCCCAAGACGATGAAGGAGTGACCTCCCCTCCCCCCCTCTCCCCAGCCCTCTCCCGCGAGGGGAGAGGGGGGAGGGGGACGTTAGCGGGTTGCGGCTTTGTTCTTTTCCGTCAGGGACCGGATGAGCCCGTCGATGCCGCTGCGCACGATCTCCTCGCCGAACTGCGTGCGGTAGGTGATCACCAGGCTCACGTTCTCCACGCTGATGTCATATACCTTCCAGCCTTGCGCGGACTTCCACATGGTATAGCTCACCTCGACCGGCTGCTCCCCTGACTTTTTGAAGCGGGATCGGACGATGACGTCGTTGTCCCCGGGGGATAGTTGCAGGGGATCGACCTGCGTTTCGTGGCCGTTGTAGGCGTCGATCGCGGCCGAGTAGACGCGCGTGATCAGGGTGCTGAATTGTGCGACCAGCGCTTCGCGTTGCCGGGCGTCCGCACTGCGCCAGGCCCTGCCCACTGCGAGCCGCGTCATGCGCTCGAAGTCGATATGGGGAAGGATCTTCTGCTTGGCGAACGCCAAGGCCTTTTCGCGGCCTTCCCGGTCGCCGGACGGGACGTTTCCGATGGCGGCGAGCACATCGGTGACAACCTTCCTGACTAGCACATCGGGCGCAAGGTTTTGGCTTTCGGAC
>JBGQGT010000157.1:0-5952 GCA_041497595.1 Gammaproteobacteria bacterium | reverse complement strand
CCTCAAGGCGCGCGGCGTGACTCCGGGGCTGGCGGTGATCCTGGTCGGCGACAACCCCGCTTCGCAGGTGTACGTGCGCAACAAGGTCAAGGCCTGCGGCGAAGTCGGGCTGTATTCCGAGGTGCACCCGTTTCCCGCGAACGTTCCGCAGGAGACGGTGCTGGCCAAGATCGAGGATCTGAATCGCGATCCGAAGATCCACGGCATCCTGGTGCAGCTTCCGCTGCCTCCCAATTTCGACAACGGCAGGGTGCTGGAGGTCATCTCGGCGGAAAAAGACGCCGACGGATTTCATCTTTACAACCTCGGCGGCCTGGTATTCGGCGGAGCGGTGTTCCCGCCGTGTACCCCTTATGGCGTGATGGCGCTGCTGGATTACTACAGGATTCCGATCGAAGGGAGTAACGCGGTGGTGGTCGGCCGCAGCAACATCGTCGGCAAGCCGATGGCGCTGATGCTCCTGGCGCGCAGCGCGACGGTCTGTATCTGCACCTCCAAGACCCGCGATCTGAAACAGTTCACGTCGCTGGCGGACATCCTGGTGGTGGCCACCGGAAAACCAAGAATGATCACCGGCGACATGATCAAGCCGGGTTCGACTGTCATCGACGTTGGCACCAACCGCTTGCCCGACGGTAAACTCGCCGGCGACGTCGACTTCGAAGCGGCAAGGCAAATAGCCGCTTTCATCACGCCGGTACCGGGTGGCGTAGGTCCGATGACCATCACCATGCTGATCGCCAACACCGTGCAGGCAGCGGAGCGCTTCGTGTCGAGGCAGGTCAGATCGCACGCCGACAAAGTCAACGCGTCGGTCCTGCCCTAACGTTTTTTCTTGATGTTCGCCGATCGCCACGAAGCCGCGACACGGCTTGCCGCGGAACTCGGGAAATATCGCGGCCTGAATCCCCTGGTGCTGGGTATTCCGCGCGGCGCGGTACCGATGGCGCGCGTCATCGCCGGGAAGCTTGCGGGCGAAGTGGACGTGGCGCTGGTGCGCAAGCTCGGCGCGCCCGGCAACCCGGAGTTCGCAATCGGTGCGGTGGACGAGACCGGCTGGTCGCACGTGGCCGCCCACGCGCGCAGCGCCGGCGCCGATGCAGCGTACCTGGAGCGGGAGACGGGGGCGCAGATCGAAGTGCTGAAGGCCCGGCGCGCCGCTTACACCGCAATCCGCCCGGCGGCGGATCCTCACGGTCGAATCGTCATCGTGGTGGACGACGGTCTCGCCACCGGCGCCAGCATGATCGCGGCGATGCATGCATTGCGCGCGCGCAATCCCGCCAGGTTGATCTGCGCGGTGCCGGTGGCGCCCCCGGAAACAATTGAAGAAGTGTCGCGCCACTGCGACGCGATGGTGTGCCTGGAAGCGCCCGATAACTTTCACGCGGTGGGACAGTTCTACCGGCGCTTCGAGCAGGTGAGCGACGCCGAAGTCGTCGCCGCTTTAAAAACCTGAATCAAAGCATTCCCAGGAACTGGGCCTTAGGCAGCGTGGATGGAGATGGGGATGCGGCGGGGGCCGAAGGCCTTGGTGAATTTCTCGAAGCGTCCCGCGGCCGCAGTCCCACAGGCCAGGCATTTGCCCTGTGGATCGAGGCGGTAAGTCAGGATGCGGTGCCAGTCGCGGACGATCAGCGCGGTGCCGCAGCCGGTACAGAACGTGGTGCCGCCTTCCACGTCGTGCACATTTCCGGTGTACACGTACTTCAGCCCCTCGCCGATGGCGATCCGGCGCGCCCGCGTCAGCGTGGCGGGCGGGGTCGGCGGCAGATCGTCGAGCTTGTAGTCCGGGTGAAACGCGGTGAAGTGCAGCGGCACGTCGTTGCCCAGTTCTTTAGCCACCCATTTCGAGAGTTGGTAGAGTTCCTCGTCCGAGTCGTTCCTGGTCGGGATCAGCAGCGTGGTGATCTCGAACCAGACATCGGTTTCGTGGCGCAGGTACTTGAGCGTGTCCAGCACTGGCTGAAGTCTTGAACCGGTCAGCCTGACGTAGAACTCGTCGGTGAACCCCTTCAGGTCCACATTCGCGGCGTCCATCTTGGCGTAAAACTCCCGGCGCGGCGCGTTGTGCATGTAGCCCGCGGTCACCGCCACGGCCTGGATGCCGCGCGCATGGCAGGCGTCGGCCACATCCATCGCGTATTCCGCAAAGATCACCGGGTCGTTGTAGGTGAACGCCACGCTTCGGCTGCCGGAGCGTTCCGCCGCGACCGCAATGTCGTCGGCGCCGGCCTGATCCATCAGGCGGTCCATGTCGCGGGATTTGGAAATATCCCAGTTCTGGCAGAACTTGCACGCGAGGTTGCAGCCCGCGGTGCCGAATGAAAGTACGGCTGAGCCGGGATAGAAATGATTCAGCGGTTTCTTCTCGATCGGATCGATGCAGAACCCGGAGGAACGGCCGTAGGTGGTGAGCACCATGTGATCGTTCAGGCGCTGGCGCACGAAGCAGGCGCCGCGCTGGCCCTCGTGCAGCCGGCAGTCGCGCGGGCACAGGTCGCACTGCAGCCGGCCGTCGTCGAGCATGTGCCACCAGCGTCCGGGATAAGGCCGCGGCTCCGGCGCGTTCAAAGATATTCCTCCGACTCGGACCACTTCGACACGGTATAGCGGAACAGCCGCATGCCGTCGTCCCAGAAGTCCCGCGGCAGGCCGGCCTTGCGCTTGAGTTCGCCGAGGAACGAGGCAGGCGAAGGCAGATTTTCCCACACCTGGGGAAGGAAGGTGCCGCGATGGCGCCCGAATTCGAGCACCACCCCATCCTCGCCGGGGCGCAACTGCGCGAGCGCGTGTTCCTGGTCGCGAAAGGCCAGCGGCGCGAGTGCCGACAGCACCGATACCTCGATTTTCGTGGCGGACAATTCGTCAAAGGAAAGCGGCGCAAAGCGGGGGTCGTGGAACGCCGCGGCGCGGGCGTTTGCCTTTACGTCCTCGACCAGCGTGCGCTGCGCCTGCAGGCTGCCGATGCAGCCACGCAGCCGGTTCTCGCTTTTCAGGGTCACGAAAGATGCTCCCGGGCGGTGCAGGAACGGTGCGTCTTCCGGCACGGACGTGCGGATGCCGAAGCTGCCGGCGATCGAAGAGCGTGCGATCGAAACGAGGACCCGGCCGTCTGCGCGTTCCTGTTTGTCGTCTTGCTTTTCCCGCGCGGACGCCTGGTCGTAAAACGCGAACGAGGCGTATCCCACCACCCTGCTCTTGTCGCCGGCGGTATCGCCGGAGTTGCGCAGGTCCAGCAGTTCCGGGCGCAGTCCGCGGCCACGCGCTTCCAGCAACAGTCCATTGACCGGCGTTGCACCGCAGGCCTGCTGGTGGTTGAGCTGCGGTCCCATGCTCAGGACCATGCGTGCGGTTTGCTCGTCGATCGTTCTCGCCTGAGCATAGGGCAGGTAATGGGAAAGGTCGGAACTGATGACGATCAGCGTGCGCTCATCGCCCCAAAGCAGGCTGAGCACTTCGGCAACCTGTTCGGCAGAGGCCTCGCCAACGGCAAGGGGCACCAGCGTGAATGCGGCGAGCGCCTGCTGCAGGAAGGGCAGGTGCACCTCCAGCGAATGTTCGTGCGCGTGCGCGTCGTCGCTGATGCAAACTTGCGGCAGATGCCGGATCGCTGCGATCGCTTCACGGTCCAGTGCGATCTCGCCCAGCGGCGTGGCAAAGGCATCGGCCGCGGGCAGCGCCAATCCGCGCACGTGGACACGGTGGGCCGGGCCGAGCAGCACGACGCGGGAGTAGTCGCCGCGAAACGGCGCCAGCAGCGCGTAGGCGTTCGCCGCGACCGGACCCGAATAGACATAACCGGCGTGGGGTGCGATGAGCGCCTTGGGTCGTTGTTGCCTGGGCGGCGTTGCGGCCGCCAGCAGCGCCGCAACTTGCGCCTGCAGTGTGGCCGCGGCGCCCGGATAGAAGGCGCCGGCCACCGCCGGTGCCCTGACTGAACTCATGGCTGTGTCCCGAAAATGATGCCGGGCTTGTGGGCCCGCCTGACAAACTGCAACCGGAAAATTATAGGCGCCGGACTGGCACTGCGGTGATGTAAAGGCCGTAACGGCCAATCAGGTGAGAAAAGAGGTTGAACATTTGACTGACGCGTGTATATTACTGACCGCTCAGTCATTTACGCAAGAATGATCAATCCACAGCAAAGACAGGATCGCCGCTGGACCCGCCGCAAGGAGGCGCGACCGGCTGAACTGATGGCTGCCGCGCTCGACCTGTTCGTCGAACGCGGCTACGCCTCGACGCGGCTGGATGACGTGGCGGCCAGGGCCGGTGTCAGCAAAGGCACGCTCTATCTGTACTTCTCGAGCAAGGAAGAGCTGTTCAAGGCGGTCATCCGCTCCGGGATCGTGCCGCTGATCGAGCGCGGCGAACGCCTGCTGGAGGAGCACAAGGGCACCGCCGCCGACCTGTTGCGGGAGATCGTCTTCAGCTGGTGGGAGTCGGTCGGCAACACCAAGCTCGGCGGCATTCCTAAACTGATGTTCTCGGAGTGCCGGAACTTTCCCGAGATCGGAAAATTTTATTACGACGAGGTCATCAGCCGCGGCCACCGGCTGATGCAGAGCGTGCTGGAAACCGGTATGAAAAGCGGCGAATTCAGGGCCATGGATGCCAATTACGCCATGCGGCTGATTCTCGCGCCCATGGTGTTCCTGCTGCTGTGGCGGCACTCGTTCGATTTCTGCGACAGCAAGCACATCGATGCGGACAGATATCTGGAACAACATCTGGACATGATCACCAACGGACTCGTGCCCCGCAGACATGGCCAGAACAACAGCTCACAGCCGGCAAAAGTAATCAGTATGGAAAAAAAAGGGAGGATTCGATGAAACGCATTTCGATTCTGGCCGCGGCATTGCTTGCGGCCGGTCCGGCACTATCCGCCGACCTGCTTGCGGTGTACCGCGAGGCCACACTGCAGGACGCGGTGTATGCCTCGGCCAAGGCCCAGTACATTGCCGCCCAGGAGCGGCTGCCCCAGGGCCGGGCGCTGCTGCTGCCCAACGTCAACGTCGGCGCCGGGGCCAACTACAACGACGTCAACGTCGAATACAAGAACAGCACCTTTCCTTCAGGAAACCGCGACTTCTACGACTACAACTACGGCGTCACCGTCACCCAGCCGCTGTACCGCAGCCAGAACGCGCTCACCTACGAGCAGGCCAAGATCCAGGTCCGGCAGGCCCAGACCCAGCTTACGGTGGCCGCCCAGGACCTCATGACCCGGGTGTCGCAGGCCTACTTCGATGTGCTGCTCTCGCGCGCCAACTTAAGCACCATCGAATCGCAGAAGATCGCCGTGGCCGAACAGCTCGAGCAGGCCAAGCGCAACTTCGTGGTCGGCACCGCCACCATCACCGACTCGCGCGAAGCCCAGGCCCGATACGACCTGGTGGTGGCCCAGGAACTGGTGGCGCAGAACGACGTGGAAGTCAAAAACCGGGCCCTGGAACAACTGGTGGGCAAGCCCGCGGGCGAGCTCTCCGGGCTCACCACCCCGGTCACGCTCAACGCCCCGCAGCCCGCCGAGATGAACGCCTGGGTCGAACAGGCCTACCAGTCCAGCCTGCAGATAGCACTGGCCCAGCTAAGCGTGGAACTGGCCGCCCGCGAGGTCGAACGCGCCAGCGCCGGGCACCGGCCCACGCTGGATGCGGTGGGCTCGCTCTCGCAACACTACGCCAGCTCCTCGGCCCAGGGCATTGGCAGCGACGAGCGCGCCCTGGTGATCGGGGTGCAGCTCAACGTGCCGCTCTACCAGGGAGGCGCGATCAGCTCCCGGGTCCGGGAAGCGGTGGCTAACCAGGAGCGCGCCCGCCAGGACCTGGAAAACGCCCGGCGCAGCGCGGCGCTTCAAACCCGGCAGGCCTACCTGGGGGTCACCTCGGGTCTGGCCCAGGTCAAGGCCCTGCGGCAGGCGGTGGCCTCCACGCAACTGCAACT
>JBGQGT010000156.1:0-5969 GCA_041497595.1 Gammaproteobacteria bacterium | reverse complement strand
ATCCTCGATGCGCCCTGGCCGGATGTGGATGAGGCCGCGCTGGTACAGGACGAGATCGACCTGGTGCTGCAGGTCAACGGCAAGCTGCGCGGCAACATCCGGGTGGCGCGCACCGCGGACCGCGCCGCGATCGAGCGGCTGGCGATGGAAAACCCAAACGCGCAGAAACACATTGCCGGACACACGGTCAAAAAAGTAGTGGTGGTGCCAGGACGGCTGGTGAACATTGTCGTATAAGACAAGTGCTGCGTGCTGCGTGCTGAGTGAAAAGCCAAATGCGTGAGAGCAATAGTCGAACACATGTTCCGGACCGGGACGCTTCCGAGGCCCTTCGGCGTCTTTTTCTTCCAGCAAGCTGCCGGCAGCACGCAGCACTCGTCGTCGCGATGCTCTTCATCGCGATGACGCTTTCGGCTTGCGGCTTCCGGTTGCGCGGGCAGGCCGCCATCCCGTTCCAGACCGTCCACGTCGAGGCGCCGGGGTTCTCGGCGTTTGCCCACGATCTCGAACGCGCCATCCGCTCCGGGAGCAACACCCGCATCGTCGCAAGCCGCGACCAGGCCGAGGCGGTGATCCAGATCGTCGGAGAATCGCAGGAAAAGCACATCCTGTCGCTGTCCGGCGGCGGCAAAGTGCGGGAGTTCGAACTTCGTTATCGCGTCGCTTACCGGCTGACCGATCGCGCTGGCGTCGATCTCGTGCTGCCGGGAGAAATCGTTCTTCGCCGCGACATGACCTACGACGATACCCTGGTGCTTGCCAAGGACTCGGAGGAGCTGCTCCTGTTTCGCGACATGAAGACAGACGCGGTGCGGCAGATGCTGCGGCGGCTGTCGGTGATGAAACCTGCGACATAACGGCCGGCGGATATAATCCGCGCAAACAAGGCCCCTTGAATTCCCATGCCACCCGAAGGTTCCGTCGGCGTAGTCAGCCCGAAACTTGCGCACTTCGATGATCCGATCGCGCTCAAGAGCGGCGCGCGCCTGGATTCGTACGATCTCGCGTACGAAACCTACGGCACGCTCAACGCCGCGCGCAGCAATGCGGTGCTGGTCTGTCATGCGCTGAACGCCTCGCACCACGTCGCGGGGGTCTATGCCGACGATCCGGAAAACGTCGGCTGGTGGGACAACCTGATCGGGCCGGGAAAGCCGGTGGACACCAACCGCTTCTTCGTCGTCGGCGTCAATAACCTGGGCGGCTGTCACGGGTCCACCGGACCTTCGAGCAGCAATCCCGCGACCGGCAGGCCATGGGGCGCCGATTTTCCGGTGGTGACGGTGGACGACTGGGTGGAGGCGCAGGCGCGGCTGGCCACCCGCCTGGGCATCGAGCGATTTGCCGCGGTGATGGGCGGAAGCCTGGGCGCGATGCAGGCGCTGCAATGGGCCATCAGCCAGCCGGAGCGCGTGCGCCATTCCATCGTGATTGCCGCCGCGCCCAGACTTTCGGCGCAGAACATCGCCTTCAACGAGGTGGCGCGCCAGGCGATCACCACCGATCCGGATTTCCACGGCGGCAATTACTACTCGTTCGGGGTGGTTCCGAGGCGGGGGCTGCGCATCGCGCGCATGATCGGACACATCACCTATCTGTCCGACGATGTGATGGCGGAGAAATTCGGCCGCGAGTTGCGCGAAGGCGCGTTCAAGTTCAATTTCGACGTCGAGTTCCAGATCGAGTCTTACCTGCGCTACCAGGCCGACAAGTTCGCAGAAAGCTTCGACGCCAACACTTACCTGCGCATCACCAAGGCGCTCGACTACTTCGACCCGGGTGCGGCCTGCGGCGGCGACCTGTCTGCAACGCTGAAACCGGCAAAGGCGGGCTTCCTGCTGGTGTCGTTCACCTCGGACTGGCGTTTTTCGCCGGCGCGATCGCGCGAGATCATCAAGGCGCTGGTGGACAACCGCCTGAACGTGAGCTACGCGGAGATCGATGCGCCGCACGGCCACGATGCCTTCCTGATGGACGATCCGCGCTACCACAACCTGATCCATACCTACTTCAGCAACATCGTCCTGCAGGGACCGGGGACATGAGCGCGTCCGCAACCCTTGCCACGCTGTCCGGCCGTTCCGACTTTGCCGCGATCGCGAAGTGGATCAGGCCGAATGCGCAGGTGCTCGACCTCGGTTGCGGCGACGGATCGCTGCTGCGCCATTTGAAGCAGGCGCGCGACGTGACCGGCTACGGCATCGAGATCGACGATGCCAAGGTGCTGGCCTGCGTCCGCAACGGCGTGAACGTGCTGCAGAACGACCTGGAGTCGGGACTGTCGGGATTCGAGTCGAATTCCTTCGATTACGTAATCCTGTCGCTGACGCTGCAGGCGGTGCGCCACACCGAACGCATCCTCAAGGACATGCTTCGGGTCGGCCGGGAGGGAATCGTCACGTTTCCGAACTTCGGCTACTGGCGGCACCGGCTGCAGATACTGGCCGGGCGCATGCCGGTGTCGAAGGAACTGCCTTACGAGTGGTACGACACTCCGAACATCCACCTTTTCACCATCAGGGATTTCGAGGCTTACTGCAGAACCCACGGCGTGCGCATTCTCGAACGCCTGGTGATGGACGACGCCAAGCCGGTAAACGTGCTGCCCAACCTGCTGGGCTCGCTCGCGGTCTTCCGCTTCGACGCAGGTTCGCGCGCGTAGCGTTGCATTACGCGCTTGCCTTGGGCGGCCCGCCGCCGACATGGGCGCGGGCAGCCAGCCACACCAGCACCAGCACCGGCAGGCCGAGCAGCGCCGTGCCGGTGAAAAACGCCTCGAAGCCGAAAGTATCCACCGCCAGGCCCGACCAACCCGCGAGGAACTTCGGCAGCAGCAGCATGATCGAGCTGAACAGCGCGTACTGCGTGGCCGAATAGGCGACGTTGGTCAGCCCCGACAGATAGGCAATGAAGGCGGCGCTGGCGATGCCGGCGCTGAGGTTGTCCGCGGAAATCACCAGCATCAGGCTGCCGACGTCGTGTCCGCGCGTGCTGAGCCATGCGAACAGCAGATTGGTCGCCGCCGACAACAACGCACCCACGAACAATACGCGCATGACCCCCAGGCGCAGGCTCAGCACCCCGCCGATCACCGCGCCCACCAGCGTCATGATCACACCGTAGACGCCGGACACCACCGCTACCTCGTCTTTGGTGAATCCCATGTCGCGGTAGAAGGGATTGGACATCACGCCGAGCACGATGTCGGAGATGCGGTAAGTTGCGATCAGCGCGAGCAGCAACACCGCGCGCCAGCGATAGCGCAATACGACATCCAGAAACGGGCTTGCCACTGCCGAATAGAACCAGGCAGCCAGCCGTGCCAGCGGCTCGGGAAGCGGACCGGATTGAAACCGCGCCGCGGTATGCCGTTCGCGTTCGAGAGTCTCGGCCGGGACGCTGGTCGCCGGTTCGCGCGAGAACAGGACGGTCAGAACGCCGACCGTCATCAGCGCTGCCATCACCAGATAGGCGATGGTCCAGGGCGCATGCTGGTAGGTCTGCTCGTCCGGATCGAAGGCTGCGGCGATCCACAGGGCTCCGGCCGAGGCGCAGATCATCGCCGCGCGATAGCCCACCTGGTAGGCCGCCGCCATCGCGGCCTGCAGCGCCTGCTCTGCGGACTCGATGCGAAAGGCATCGAGCGCGATGTCCTGCGTCGCCGATGCAAAGGCGACCAGCAGGGCGAGAAGCACCAGACGTTCGAGATGCGAAGCGGGATCGGTGAGCGCCATGCCGGTAAGGCCGATCATGATGACCAGTTGCGAAAGCAGCAGCCAGCTGCGGCGCCGCCCAAAAATGCGGGTGAGCCAAGGCAGCGGCAACCGGTCCACCAGCGGCGCCCATGCCCACTTGAAACCGTAAGCGAGCCCCACCCAACTCAGGAAACCGATGGTCGTGCGGTCGATGCCGGACTCGCGCAACCGGTAGGACAGCGTCCCCAGCACCAGCAACAGGGGCAGGCCGGCGGAGAACCCCAGCAGCACCATGCGCGCCACGCGCGGCTCGCTATAGACGGCGAAATCGCTCAGCCAGCGACGCACGTGCTCCATTGTGCTCACCCGTCGTTCCTCGCGAACGCGGCCGCCTCGTCAGAGCGCGAAGTCATAGTCGATGGTAAGAGGTGCGTGGTCGCTGAATCTCTGCGCCTTGAAGATCGCAGCGCTTCTCGCTTTGGCGGCGATGCCGGGCGTGGCGAGCTGATAATCGATGCGCCATCCCACGTTCTTGGCCCAGGCCTGGCCGCGGTTGGACCACCAGGTGTATTGCTCCGGTTCCTGGTTGAGGCGGCGGAACACGTCCACGTACCCGAGCTTGTCGAGCACGCCGGAAAACCATTCCCGTTCCTCGGGCAGAAAGCCGGAGTTCTTCTGGTTGGAGCGCCAGTTCTTGAGGTCGATTTGCCTGTGCGCGACATTCCAGTCGCCGCAGAGAATGACGTCGCGGCCGCTCTGCGCAAGCCTGTGCAGCGGCGCGATGAAACGCTCCATGAAGCTGAACTTGATCGCCAGGCGTTCCGCGGAGCTGGAACCCGAGGGCACGTACGCCGACACGATGCTGAGGTTGCCGAACTGCGCCTCGATGTAACGGCCTTCGGCATCGATGTCGGGAATGCCGAGGCCTTCGATCACGCGATCCGGTTTCTTGCGGCAATAGATGCCGACACCGCTGTAGCCCGGCCGTTCGGAACAATGAAAGCAGCCGCGGTAGCCGTCGGGATTGCGGATCGCGTCGCCGAGGTCGAGGTCCTGCGCCTTGATCTCCTGAACGCAAATCGCGTCGGCGTCCTGCGCGGACATCCACTCGAGAAAGCCTTTGTTGACTGCCGAACGTATGCCGTTTAGATTGAGGGAGACAATTCGCACGACGGGCAATGAAAAATTTCAGGCAGGAGTTTATTGAATTTGCCTTGGCCCGCGGTGTTCTCTGCTTCGGCGAGTTCAAGACCAAGGCCGGGCGTCTGTCGCCTTATTTCTTCAACGCCGGTTTGTTCAACGACGGCGAGGCGCTGCGAAAGCTCGGGCAATTCTACGCGAAAGCCATCGTCGCCGCCGATTCCCCCTTCGACATGCTGTTCGGTCCGGCTTACAAGGGCATCCCGCTGGTATCCGCCACCGCCGTTGCGCTTGCCGAAAATGGGCGGAATTTGCCGTTTTGCTTCAATCGCAAGGAGGCCAAGGACCATGGAGAGGGCGGTATCACGGTGGGCGCGCCACTAAGGGGGCGGGTGCTTATCGTGGACGACGTCATATCCGCCGGCACTTCGGTGCGCGAGTCGGTGCAGATCATTCGTGCGGCCGGGGCGGCGCCCTGCGGCGTGGTGATTGCGCTCGACCGGATGGAGCGCGGCGGCGGCACCCAGTCCGCCGTCCAGGAAGTGCGCAGCCAGTTCGGCATCCCGGTAATCAGCATTGCCACGCTCGAGGACCTCACCGTCTTTCTGGGTGCGCGCGCGGATATGGCACGCCAGTTGCAGGCAGTCGAACGCTATAGGAAAGAGTACGGGGTAACCGCATGAAAATGATTCGAATGCTTGTAAGCCTGACCATCGCCGCGACGCTCGCCGGCCCGGCTCTGGCGCAGCAGAAATACAAGCCCGGCGACTTCCCAACGGTCGTGTTGAAGTGCCTGGACGACCGGGGCAGGGTCTACTACTCGGACAAACTGACGCCGGAATGCAGCCAGATAGAGGAAATGAATCGTCAGGGCAGGGTGGTGAAGAAGCACGAAACCACCAAGCCTGGCCCGGCAACCAAGCCCGCGGCGGACGCGGCGGGGGCGGCCAAGGATTCGGCAGAGAGGCAACGCCGCGATCGTGCTCTGACCGCGACCTACACGTCGGAAGAAGAGATCGACCTGACGCGCGACCGCAGCCTGGCGATCCCGCTTCAGGCAATCAGGACATCCGAGAACAGGCTTGCGAAGGCGAACCAGCAGCTCTTCGAGCTGAAGACGCAGGCTGACCGCCT
>JBGQGT010000155.1:0-5972 GCA_041497595.1 Gammaproteobacteria bacterium | reverse complement strand
TTCGGCATGGCCGGCGTGCTCGACTCAGCGCGTATGGCCAGCTTCGTGGCCATGGAAACCGGGTTCTCCGTGAGGGACATCACCGCCATGGTGCTCGGCGGCCACGGCGACACCATGGTGCCGATGACGCGTTTCACCTGCATCAACGGTATCCCGATCGAGCACTTCCTGACGAAGGAACAAATCCGGAAAATCGTCGAACGCACGCGCGGCGGTGGCGCCGAAATTCTTTCGCTGCGCAAAACCGCGAGCGCCTACGATGCTCCGGCGGCCGCTATCGCCGCCATGGTGGATTCCATCAGCCACAATCGCCGCCACATCCTTCCCGGCGTGGCGGTGCTGCAGGGCGAATACGGACTGCATGACATCAGCATGGGCGTACCCGTCGTTTTTGGCGAGAACGGCGTGGAGCAGGTGATCGAACTGCCCCTCACTCCGGAGGAATCGGCCGAATTCATGCGCTCGGCGGCCATGGTCCAGGCCGAACTCGACCATCTCAAAAAGTAACCCGCTTTGACCGCCACGCCCCGCACGGTCGCCGACTTCATCGGCTGGACGGAACGGCGTTTTGCCGCCGCCGGACTCTACTTCGGTCACGGCACCGACAACCCCCTGGACGAAGCCGCGTGGCTGGTGGGTAGCGCGCTGAAACTAACGCCCCACGAACTCGAAGAACATCTGCAAGACGAGCCCGCGCCGCCACAGCAGGACGCGATACGCGCGCTCGTCGAGTCACGCATTCGCACCCGTCAACCGCTCGCTTACCTGCTGAAAGAGGCCTGGTTCGCCGGATTGAAATTCTACGTCGATGAACGCGTGATCGTGCCGCGCTCACTTACGGCGGAATTCATCGCCGAGCGATTTCAGCCCTGGATCGACCCCGCGCGTGTGCGGCGGGTTCTCGATCTGTGCACCGGCAGCGGTTGCATGGCCATTGCTTGCGCCTATGCCTTTCCCGAGGCGACGGTGGATGCGGCGGATATATCGGAGGCGGCGCTGGCGGTAGCGCGCATCAACGTGGAGAACCACGGGTTGGACGAACGCGTGCGCTTGTTGCATTCCGATCTGTTCAGCGCTCTGAAAGACGAGCGCTACGATCTTATCGTCACCAACCCGCCATACGTGGCGCAGGTCGAAATGGCGACATTGCCGCCGGAATACCGTCACGAGCCGGCGCTGGCATTGGCTTCCGGTACACAGGGGCTGGATGCCGTCACCCGTATTCTCGCCGACGCGCCAGCACACCTGAATCCCGGCGGCATACTCGTGACCGAAGTTGGCAACAGCGCCGAACGCTTGCAGGAAAAATTCCCCGCGGTGCCATTCACCTGGCTTACCACTTCCGCAGAAGATGAAAGTGTGTTTCTGCTGACGGTGGAACTACTACAGCAGTATCACGCGACGTTTACGTCCGCGCGCTGACCGTAAGCGGCTGGGGTTACCGCGGCGGTTGGTGGCGCAGACCGGAAGCGGCGGCGCGGTCCATGATCCAGATTCCGTCACGCGCCAGTTGCGCCGGGCATTGAACCGGTTGATCCGGGCCCTCCAAAGCCTGCGCGACGGCGCCCGCCTTGCCCGCTCCACTGACCAGAATGATTTTCTCGCGCGCCGCCGCGATCACGGGCGGCGTAACGGTCAGCCGGTGGAGCGGCGCCTGGGGCCCCACCACGGCAACCACCTTGCGGACACGTTCTCTCAGCGCCGAGGAACCCGGGAACAGCGAGACGGTATGACCGTCCTCGCCAATCCCGAGAATAATGAGATCCAGGCGTTCAGGCAGCAGCCGCGCATATTCCTCGGCCGCGGCTTCGCGATCGGGACGTTCGGCCGGCATGCGATGTATCTGACTGGATGGAATGCACACGGCGTCGAGCAGCGACTCGCGCGCCATGCGGTAATTGCTTTGCGGGTCGCCGGGCGGAACGGCGCGCTCGTCGCCGAAATAAATTTCTACTTTATCCCACGGGAGACCTTGGGTCTGCGCCAGGTGCCGGTAGACCGCGCGCGGCGTGCTGCCACCGGCGAGCATCACGCTCGCCCGGCCGCGGTCAGCAACAGCCTGCTCGATCGACTTGGCGATGTGGCGTGCCGCGATTTCCGGCAGTGCTTCCGGGGCAACCACGATGCGATGGACATCGAGCGGCACTGAGTCTTGCTACAGTGATTTCCACGCGCGTTTGTCCGCGCGCAGCAGGCCGTCGGCCGCCAGTGGACCCCACGACCCAGCCGTGTAGTTGGGAAAGTCCGGCGCCACTTCCGATGTCCAATGGGCGATGACCGGCTCGACGATCTGCCAGGCGCGGTAAATCCAGTCGGCACGCGCGAACAGCGTCTGGTCGCCACCCATGGCGTCGTGCAGCAGCCACGAATAGGCATTCGGGAGCTGCTCGATGCCGAAGGCGCTGGCATAGCGGAAATTCATGGTGACCGGCTCCAAACACAGCCCCGGACCCGGCTGCTTCGCGACAAAAGTCTGCATGATGCCCTCTTCCGGCTGCAGCCGGAACGCCAGGACATTTCCGCTTGAGCTGTCCTGCTCGATCGGGAACATGAGGTGCGGCGTGGGCTTGAAGTGGATAGCCACTTCCGTCACCTTGCGCGCCAGGCGCTTGCCGGTGCGCAGGTAAAACGGCACGCCGGCCCAGCGCCAGTTGTCGATCATGACGCGCAGCGCCGCATAGGTCGCGGTGTTCGACTCGGGCACCACGTTCTTTTCCGCACGATAGCCGGGCACCGCTTTTCCGTCCATGTGCCCCGGTCCGTACTGCCCGCGCACGGCATCTTTACGAACATCCAACGGGCGGATCGCCTGCATCACCTTCGCGGTTTCGTCGCGCAGCCCCGCGCCATCGTAACGCACCGGCGGCTCGATGGCGGTCATGCACAACAATTGCAACAGGTGGTTCTGCACCATGTCACGCACCACGCCGGTCTTCTCGTAAAAGCCCGCGCGGGTGCCGATGCCGATGTCCTCGGCCACGGTGATCTGCACATGGTCGATGTAATTGCGGTTCCAGATCGGCTCGAAGCTGGGATTGGCGAAGCGCACCACCAGCAGGTTCTGCACCGTTTCCTTGCCGAGAAAATGATCGATGCGATAAGTCTGATCTTCCTTGAACACTTCGAGAATTTTCCGGTCGAGGTCGCGCGCCGAGCGCTCGTCAGTGCCGAAGGGCTTCTCGATCACCAGCCGCCGCCAGCCGTGATCGCTGGTCGCCAGGCCGGCGGCGTCGAGGCGGCTGACGATCCCGCAGAAAAAATCGGGTGGCGTGGCGAGATGAAACAGCACGTTGTCGGGGATGCCGTGACGTTTTTGCAGCGACTGCAGCTTGTCGCGCAACAAGGCGTAGTCGCCTTCGGGCGGGGCATCGAAATTTCCCGTCACGTAGTGGAGGTGGGGCGCGAACCGTTCCCAGTGTTGCGGATCGAACGTTCGTTCCTCGGAAACCGCGCGGCGCATCCGCTCGCGGAACGCCTGGTCGTCCCAGTTGTCGCGCGAAAAGCCGACGATGGTGAACGGCTCCGGGAGCAGCGACTGACAGGCGAGATCGTACAGCGCCGGGATGAGTTCACGCCGCGACAGGTCGCCGGCGGCACCGAACACCACGATGCAGCAGGGATCGGTGGGCTTGCCGGAACTGAGCCCGACGCAACGCGGGGCGAACTCCATCTCATTCATCGGCTCACTCCTTCTTCACCGCATGACCGCCAAACTGCTTGCGCAACGCCGCAATAACCTTGGCGCTGAAGCGCTCCTCCTGACGCGAGGCGAAGCGCTCGTACAGCGATTGCGTGATCACCGGGATGGGAATAGCGTTTTCCACGGCATAGGCAATGCTCCAGCGCCCCATGCCGGAATCCTCGACATAACCGGCGATGTGCTCCAGGGCATTGCCCTCTTCGCGCAGCGCCTTGGTCAGCAGATCGAGCAGCCACGAGCGCACCACCGAGCCCTGCTGCCACAGCGCGGCGACGCGCCCCAGGTCGATGCCATATTCCGAGCGTTGCAGACATTCGAAGCCTTCGCCGAGCGACTGCAGCATGGCGTACTCGATGGCGTTGTGCATCATCTTGACGAAATGTCCCGCGCCGCTCGCGCCCACGAGCGCATAGCCGTCCTTCGGGGCCAGGGCGGCAAAGACCGGCTCCAGATAATTAAAAACCGTTTGGGGGCCGCCGATCATGAGGCAATAGCCGATTTCCCTGCCCCATACCCCGCCGCTGACGCCGACGTCGAGAAAATTCACGCCACGCGCGGCGCTGCGTTCGGCGGCGCGCGCGGAATCGGTGAAGCGTGAGTTGCCGCCGTCCACGATGATATCGCCGGGCGCGAGCACATCGAGCAAGGTATCGATCGATTCTTCCGTCGGCTTGCCGTGCGGAACCATGAGCCAGATCGCGCGCGGTGTCTTGAGCCGCTTCACCAGCTCCGCCACCGACGGCGCGGAAACTATCGCGGCCTTCACGGCCGCGTCGATGTTTCGAGGATTGCGATTATAGCCAACCACGCCATGGCCGGCCTGGACGAGGCGCAGCGCCATGTTCCCACCCATGCGGCCAAGGCCAATCATGCCGATCTGCATCGTTCCTCCTGGTTCATCACTGGCGTTGCCTCTGCATTCTGAGGGAATAGACCATGGGCTGCCAGAGTTATGACGCCGGAACGATGCCGAGGTTCAGGCGGTACCGTTCCGTTCACCGGTCGGGCAGCAAACATCAATCGACGCATACATCGTCTCGATCTCGCGGACGAAGCGTTTCTCGATTTCATTGCGTTTGAGTTTGAGCGTGGGCGTGAGCAGGCCATTTTCCACGGTCCAGGGCTCGGCCAGACGCGCGATATGGCAGATACGCGTATATCCCGGAAAGCCGTGGAGCTGGGCGTTGGCACGGGCACACAGCTGCGCCGCATCTTCAATTTTGCTCACCGCGAGCAGGCCGAGCTTGGGCCGGCCTTCGCCAAGCACCATCACTTGCTCGAAAGCGGCGTCACGCAGTATCGCCGCTTCGGCGTCCGTGGGCGGGACCTTCTCGCCGTTGGACAGAACAATGATGTCCTTCACGCGTCCGGTGATGTACACGCTGCCGCCACGAATCGTGACCACGTCGCCGGTATGCAGCCAGCCTTGCTTGTCGATCATGGCGTCGGTCGCCTCGGGGTTGTTCCAATAACCCAGCATGATGTTTGGCCCGCGCGCCAGCAACTCCCCATTTTCGCTGCAGCGCAGTTCGACACCCTCAAGCGCGCGGCCGACCGAGGCGGGATCGTTGTCGCCCATGCGGTTGGCGGCCAGCACCGGCGACGTTTCGGTAAGTCCATAACCCTGGATAATCGGCAGCCCGAGACCGTTGAACACGCGCGCCAGATGCGGTGCAAACGCCGCCCCGCCGACGATAATCATGCGCATGCGCCCGCCGAGACGCCGGTAAAGTTTCTTCGCCACCAGCGCCTTGAGCACCGGCCATAGCAGCTTGTCGGTGAGGGTGGATTCGCCGCGGAAACTCCGCCAGCCGACCTCCGTGGCTTTCTCGAACAGCTTGCGTTTGGGCGAACCGTGCGCCATGGCTTCCTGCATCCTGGAATAGATGCGCTCGAAGATGCGCGGCACGCTGATGAGGATGGTGGGCTTCTGTTCGCGAAGGTCGTCCACCAGCAATGTGATTGAGCGCGCGTACACCGTCTGCGCTCCGGCCCAGATGGCGGAGTAATAGCCGCAGGTACGCTCGAACATGTGCGACAACGGCAGAAAAGAAAGAAACCGGTCGGACGGGTATGCGGGCAACGCGTGCATGGAAGCGATTACGTTGCTTAGGATGTTGCCATGCGACAGCATCACGCCCTTGGGCCGCCCGGTGGTGCCGGAGGTGTAGACGATCGTGGCCAGGTCGCCCGGCGCGGCGGTCGCGCGCTTGAGTTCCCCGCCGGCGCGTGGCAGCCAGTCCTGCAAGCGCACGAGCCTGTTATCCTGACC
>JBGQGT010000154.1:0-6002 GCA_041497595.1 Gammaproteobacteria bacterium | reverse complement strand
GGTCCCGCCGATGTCACCAACCAGCCGCAGCACTTTGCCCATCGCTACTCCTCCTTCGGACCGGGACGGGCGCCGTCCGGCTTTCCCTACAGTACGCGTTTGACGGCGTTGACCACGCCCTCGACGGTAAGGCCGAAAAACTTGAAGAGATCGCCGGCCGGCGCGGATTCGCCAAAACGATCCAGCCCGACCACCGCGCCTTCCAGCCCGACGTACTTGCGCCAGTAGTCGGTGACGCCCGCTTCCACCGCCACGCGTTTGACACCCTTGAGCAGGACAGCGACTTTGTAGGCTGCATCCTGACGGTCGAAAACGCTGGTGCTCGGCATCGAAACCACGCGCACCGCGATGCCTTGTCCTTCCAGTTCCTTCTTCGCACCCATGGCCAGCGCCACTTCCGAGCCGGTGGCAATGATCACCGCTCGCGGCCTGTCGGCATCGGCAAGAACGTAAGCGCCGCATCCGATCAGCGCGATCTGGTCGGCGCTGCGCGCCTGGAAAGGCAGGTTCTGGCGCGAGAACAGCAGGCTGGCCGGCCCGTCCCGTCGTTCGATCGCGGCGATCCACGCCACGGCGGACTCCACCGAGTCGCACGGGCGCCACACGTCCATGTTTGGTATCAGCCTCAGGCTCGCCGCGTGCTCGACCGATTGATGGGTGGGTCCGTCCTCACCCAGGCCGATCGAGTCGTGGGTGAACACGAACAGGCTGCGGATTTTCATCAGCGCCGCCATGCGCAGCGCATTCCTGGAGTAATCGGAGAACGTCAGGAAGGTGCCGCCGTAGGGGATCAGGCCGCCGTGCAGCGCCATGCCGTTCATGATCGCGGACATGCCGAACTCGCGCACGCCGTAATAAATGTAGTTGCCGCCGCCGTCCTTGGACACGGCTTTGGATCCTGACCAGAGCGTGAGGTTGGAGCCCGCGAGGTCGGCGGAACCGCCGATGAGCTCCGGCAGCACCGGCGCCAGGTTCTCGATCGCGTTCTGCGAGGCCTTGCGGCTGGCGATGGATTCGGCCTTCGCGTTGACCCTGGCGAGCAAGTCTTGCGTAAGCGTGCGCCACTGATTCGGCGACTCGCCGTCCACGCGGCGGGTGAATTCGCCGGCTTCCTTCGGAAAGGCTTTGGCGTAGGCGGCGAACTTGCGCTTCCAGCCGGCTTCCAGTTCGGCGCCTTTGGCCCGCGCATCCCAGCCGGCGTAGATGTCCTGCGGGATTTCGAACGGGGGATATTTCCAGCCGATGTTCTCTCGGGTCGCCGCAACTTCCTTGTCGCCCAGCGCTGCGCCATGCGCCTCGTGGCTGCCGGCCTTGTTGGGCGAGCCCTTGCCGATCACCGTCTTGCAGCAGATCAGGCTCGGTTTGTCCGCGACTCGCCTGGTCTGGACGATCGCGGCATCCACCGCGGCGACGTCGTGGCCGTCGACGTCGCGCAGCACCTGCCAGCCGTAGGCTTCGAAACGCTTCGGCGTGTCGTCGCGGAACCAGCCGCTGACATGGCCGTCGATGGAAATGCCGTTGTCGTCGTAGATCGCGATCAGCTTGCCCAGGCCCAGGGTGCCGGCAAGCGAACAGGCTTCGTGCGAAATGCCTTCCATCAGGCAACCGTCGCCGACGAAGACGTAGGTACGGTGATCGACGATGTCGTGGCCGGGACGGTTGAATTCGGCGGCGAGCAGTTTTTCCGCGATGGCCATGCCGACCGCATTGGCAAGGCCCTGGCCGAGAGGGCCGGTGGTGGTCTCCACGCCCGGGGCCATGCCGTACTCGGGATGGCCGGGCGTCATCGAATGCAACTGGCGGAAGCGCCGGATCTCGTCCATCGGCAACGCATAGCCGGTGAGATGCAGCAGCGCGTACAACAACATCGAGCCGTGGCCGTTGGACAGCACGAAGCGGTCGCGGTCGGGCCATTTGGGATTGGCCGGATTGTGGCGCAGATGGTGATTCCACAGGACCTCGGCGATCTCCGCCATGCCCATCGGCATGCCCGGATGGCCGGAATTGGCCTTCTGCACCGCGTCCATCGCCAGCGCGCGGATCGCGTTGGCAAGATCCTTCCTGGTTGCCATGACTCCCCTTCGAGAACACAAAAAATCCCGGCAAACCGGGATCGACAATGCCGGTATCTTAGCCCGGATAGTCCATTGGGACGCCGGGCTACTCCTCGGCGCGGCGCGGCAGCTTGATGCCGAGCTGCTTGAGCTTGCGATAGAGGTGGGTGCGCTCCAGGCCGACCCGGTTGGCCACGCGGCTCATGTTGCCGCCCTCGCGACCGAGGTGATACTCGAAGTAGACGCGCTCGAAGGCATCGCGCGCCGCGCGCAGCTCGCGGTCAAGCGGCAGCGACTGCGCGGGGCTGGGAAGCGGCGCCTCGAGCGTGGCAAACGCGTTGGTGACGTCGGCAACGCCGATCTCGGCTCCGAGCGTGAGCTGGGCCACGGTCTTAACCACGCTTTCGAGCTGAACCAGATTGCCGGGCCAATGGTAATTGCGCAGGGCATTCAACGCCGCGCTATTGAACGCTCGTGGCGGCGCTTCCTTCGCCTCGATCACCCGTGACAGCACCAGGTTGGCAAGCTCGGGAACGTCCTCGGCGCGCTCGCGCAGCGCGGGCACGCGCACGATCACGCCGGCCACCAGCGCATATAGTCTCGGATCGAAGGCGCCACCCGCCACCAATTCGGCGAGCGGCGCCGATGTCGAGGAAACAATACGCGTGTTATAGCGATCCAGCTTGAGCGTCTGTCCCAGCAGGCTCTTCTGCTGGCTGCGCGAAAGCGCATCGATGTCGCGCAGGTACAGGATGCCCTCGGCCGCGTGTCCGACCAGGTTGTTGTCCGCCTGGTCGAATGCAGCCGGATCTTCCGGTGCCACCCACGCCGTGTTGGGCTGGTGCAGCAGGCGCGCGCACTGCTCCATTCCGGTCCCCGGTTCGCCGACAAAAAGCGCGGACGTTTTCAATGCGTGCAAACGCTCGAGCTGGGCGCGCAATTGATCCACCGCACGCGACTTGCCGACGGTGGCCAGCACCGACGGCACGCCGGCCCTGGGCGCGCCCTGCTTGAGCGCCGTGCCGACGGTGGAAAGCAGTTTCTGCAACGCGATCGGTTTTTCCAGGAAGGCGTAGGCGCCGATGCGGGTCGCCTCCACAGCAGTGTCGATGGTGCCGTGGCCGGACATCATCACCACCGGCATGGTGAGCTGCCCGGTGCTCGCCCATTCCTTCAGCAGCGTGATGCCGTCGGTATCGGGCATCCAGATGTCGAGAAGCACCAGATCCGGACGCACGCGGCCGCGGATCTGGCGTGCCTCGCTGGCATTCTGCGCCAGCCGCACCTGGTGGCCCTCATCGCGCAGAATTTCCGAAAGCAGCTCGCGGATGCCGACTTCGTCATCCACTACCAGGATCTGGCTCATCTTCCCGCCTGCCTGTTGGCCCGCAGCGCGGCCGCCTCGGCCGGTGCCAGCGGCAGCGTCACGGCAACGCTGGCCCCGCACGACGGCAGGTTGACGATTGCGATGCTGCCGCTGTGTTCTTCCACAATCTTCTTGACGATGGCCAGCCCGAGTCCCGTGCCTTTGGCCTTGGTGGTGACATAAGGCTCGAACACCCGGCCCATCAGTGCCTCGGGAAAACCCGGACCGTTGTCCTGGATGGTGAGCCGCACGCCGTCTCGAGCCGCATCGGTGCGCAGCAGGATGCGCGGCACGGCAACTTCTGCCACCGCCTGCTCGGCATTCTGCAACAGATTGTGGATAACCTGGCGCAACTTCGCGGCATCGCCCGATATGTGCGGCAAATCAGCAGCCAGGTCGAGTTGCAATGCCGGGCGCGACGACTCGTACAGCCCGAGCACATCGCGGATGAGCTGATTCAGGTCCAGCGGCTGCAGGTCGGCTTCGGGTGAGCGCGCATACTGGCTGAACGCGTCCACCATGCCTTTGAGCGCCGCCACCTGGTTGACGATGGTCTGGGTGGAGCGCTGCAGGATTTCGGCTTCCTGCTCGCTGAGCTTGTCGGCAAGCCGCCGCTGCAGCCGCTCCGCCGAAAGCTGGATCGGCGTGAGCGGATTCTTGATCTCGTGAGCGAGCCGCTGCGCCACCTCGCCCCAGGCCGCGAGCCGCTGCGCCTGCAGCAGACGGGTGATGTCGTCGAACACCAGCACCATCCCGGATTCCGCGCCGGCGGCGAGCCGTGAGCCACGTAACAACAATACCTGCGTGCCCGCGACGCCAGACAGTTCGGCCTGCTGTTCCCAGACGTCCGGGCGCGCCTGCCGGAAGGATTCGTGCACGATCTGTCCAACCGCCGCGAGACGCGGCTCGTGCTCCGCCCATTCATGCGGATGCGTGCCGATCAGCGCGCCGACGTCGACGCCGAGAATCTCGACTGCGCTCAGATTGGCGGAGCGCAACCGGAATTCCGAGTCGAAAGACATCACGCCGGTCGACAGATTGCCGAGCACGCTTTCGAGGTAGGCCTTGGCAGCGGCGAGCTGTTCCTGGTTGCGCTGCGCCTCGGCGCGTGCGTCGGCAAGCTGCATGGTCATGGTATTGAACGATTCGGTCAGCAGGCCCAACTCGTCGTGGGTCTTGACCGTGTGGCGCGGGCTGAAGTCGCCCTGCGCAACCGCGCGCGTGCCGGCGGCCAGAATGCCCAGCGGCGCCGACAAACGCTCGCTGAATACGATCGCCAGCAGCAACGCGGATAACAGCGCCAGCAGCAGCGACAACGTCAGCGTCAGCGCGAAAAGACGCTGCAGGCCCTGGCGCGACAGCGACAGCTCCTGGTAATCGCGGTAGATTTCCTGAACGGTCTGGGCGTCGCGCGCAAGTTGCGGTGGAACGGGTTGCACCAGCTGCAGCAACGAGGTGGCGCCGGACACGTCGTTTACCGGCATCAACACCCGCAGTTGCAGCCCGCCTTCGCCGACCGCCTCGATGGCGCTGTAGGGTTGCTGCATGCGCACCTGCCGCACCACCGAAGGCGAGGGCAATTCCGGAACCAGGCCGGCGGGGTCCGCGCCCGAAAAAGCGACGACCGAACCGTCGGGGCCGAGCAATGTCGCTTCGTGCACTGCGGCCTTTTCGCGCAGCGTGTTGAGCGTGGCCAGGCGGCGCTGCGGCGAGCGTTCGGTGAGTTCCAGAGTCATCGACTCGGCTTTGGCGCGCAATTCCCTGAGCATGTTGTCGAGAGTAACCCGGCCCAGGCTCAAGCCGCCTTCCAGCGCCTTATCGACCCGCACGTCGAACCAGGACTCGATCGACCGCGATAAGAACTGCACCGACACACCGTACACCAGCGCGCCCGGCAGCACCGCGACCAGCGCAAAGAGCAGCACCAGCCGCAGCGTGAGCTTGGAGCCGAATACCCGCGCTTTGAGGCGCCGGCGCAGCACCAGCAACTGGTATCCGACCACCAGCATGAGCACCAGCACCAGTCCCACGCCCAGCCCCAGCAGCAGCGGCAGGTCTCGGGAGAACAGCGGCGTATCGGCGCTGGCGCTGGAAAGCAGGTACAGCATGACCGCGCCGAGCAGCAGCACCAGCGCGATCAAAAACTTCATGCCGCGGCTCATCAGCGAACGCCTGAGGGTGCGTAGGATGGAAGTCATCGCTTCAGGGTCCAGCGAAACCACTCGGAGGAAAGGTTCCAGTCGCGCGAAGCCAGCGCATTGATCTGGAACGGCTTGGGTAACTGCGAGACGTCGAGCCGCATGCGGATTGCGGCCTCGTAGACCTTGCCCTCGGCCAGCGCATCGGCATCGACGACGAAACGCGGACGCACTCGGCCGAGCAGGGCCAGCGCGTCGTTCAGCGTGTCGAAATTCTGATGCAGGGTGCCGAAGCTCAACCGGTACTGGCGCGTCAGCGCGTTGTAAGACAACCGGTAATGCTGCGCCAGTTCCGCCACCGACTTGTTCCACAGGTAAGCGGTGTACCAGCGCGGATGGATGAGTTCGAATTCGACGACGAAATGCAGCGGCAAGCCCTTGTTG
>JBGQGT010000153.1:0-6027 GCA_041497595.1 Gammaproteobacteria bacterium | reverse complement strand
GTCCGCCTTCGACAGGGCACCCTGTTTGAACCGGTCGCGAGCCTCCAGCAGTTCCTTGGGGCGAAGAAAGCTGCCGACGTGGTCGGCGCGAAACGGCGGGACGTTACGGGGGGTCATAGACTATTTCCGGATTGTTGTAGAGTGGCAAATCCGCCGCCAAAGTCGCGTGCCGGTCAACCGCGGACGCAGGACGATAGTTTAGACGGTTGCGGCGAACCTGTTTATTCGCATCATTTGCATTGGAGGAGAGCGATGTTCAAACGCCTTTTGACAGCGTCGGCGCTGGCTGCCGGCTGCCTGCTGGCCTCATCGGTCCCGGCCCAGGAGGCGATTCGGGTCGGCATGATCCTGGAGATGAGCGGGCCGTTCGCGGACATAGGCCGGCAACTGCTGAACGGTGCGCGCGCCTACGTCAAGGCGCACGGAGACAGCGTCGCGGGCCGGAAGATCGAGTTGATCGTGAAGGACACGACCGGCGCATCCCCGGAAATCGCCAAACGCCTGGCACAGCAACTCATCGTCAACGACAAAGTTGATTTCCTTGCGGGCTTCGGGCTCACGCCCAACGCCCTGGCGGTCGCGCCGCTCGCGACCGAGGCGAAGAAACCGATGATCGTCATGAACGCCGCGACCTCGGTCATCACCACGCGCTCGCCCTACATCGCCCGCGTATCGTTCACGCTGCCGCAGGCCACCGCTCCGCTTGCCGCGTGGGCGGCCCGCAACGGCGTCAAGGAGGCCTACACGATGGTGTCCGACTACGGCCCGGGGATCGATGCCGAGACCACTTTCAAGAAGGCGTTTGCGGCTGCCGGCGGCAAAATCGTCGGCGCCGTCAGGGTGCCGCTGCGCAATCCGGATTTCGCACCGTTTCTGCAGCGCATCAAGGACGCGCGGCCCGAGGCGGTGTTCATCTTTCTGCCCGCGGGCGAGCAGCCGGTGGCGTTCATGAAGGGCTTCGCCGAGCGCGAGCTCGACAAGGCGGGGATCAGGCTGATCGCCACCGGCGATCTCACCGAAGACGGCACCATAGAGGCGATGGGCGATACGCCGATGGGGGTGGTGACGTCGCACCACTATTCCGTCGCCCACGACAGCCCGCAAAACCGCGCCTTTCTCAAGGCCTGGGCCGATATCGCCGGCGCAGGCGCGCGGCCGAACTTCATGGCGGTCGGCGCATGGGACGGCATGGCCGCGATCTACGAGGTCGCCAGGCGGCTGAACGGCACCATCGACGGCGACAAGGCGATGGACGCGCTCAAGGGACTGAAGCTTGACAGCCCGCGCGGCCCGATATCGATCGACCCCGAGACGCGCGATGTGGTCCAGACGATGTATATACGCCGCGTCCAGAAGGTCAACGGCAAGCTCTACAACGTGGAGTTCGAACAGGTCGCCAACGTCAAGGATCCGGGCAAGTAGTTCGAGCTGAAAGGTGAAAGGTTAAAGGTCAAAGTAAAATCGGGAGGGCGACAAACAGAGCGAGTCCGCCTTTCCTTTCCCCTTCGAGCTTTTACCTTGTACCTGCCCTGCAGCCGAAACTCGAGGTGAAAGGCGAAAGGTTAAAGGTCAAAGCTTAGAAACCAAGAGCGCGGCAAGCGAAGCCAGTCCGTTTCTCACTTTCACCTTTGAGCTATCACTTTTTACCTGCACTCGCGCCGTCCGGGTGGACTGAGCAAGGGCAAACCCGTAGAATGCGCGGCTTTCTTCAGTCTCCAGGCCCGGGCGCGGACGCCTCCAGGCCGGCCAGCGGTTCATGACCGACATATCCAGAGAAGTTCTCGCCGAGCGCGTCGAGCAGCGGCGCACCTTCGCCATCATTTCGCACCCGGACGCGGGCAAGACCACGCTCACCGAAAAGCTGCTGCTTTTCGCCGGTGCGATCCACATTGCCGGCAGCGTCAAGGCGCGCAAAGCCACCCGCTACGCCACCTCGGACTGGATGGAAATCGAGAAGCAACGCGGCATTTCGGTCGCCAGCTCGGTGATGCAGATGGAGTACCGGGGCAAGGTGCTGAATCTGCTCGACACGCCCGGTCACCGGGACTTTTCCGAGGATACCTACCGGGTGCTGACCGCGGTGGACGCGGCGCTGATGGTGATCGACGCCGGCAACGGCGTGGAAGCACAGACGCTGCGGCTGCTGGAAGTGTGCCGCTCGCGCGGCACACCCATCCTCACCTTCATCAACAAGATGGACCGGGAAGTACGCGAGCCGCTCGACCTGATCGACGAGATCGAGCGCGTGCTCGGCATGGCCGCGGTGCCGTTTTCGTGGCCGATCGGCATGGGCAAATCGTTTCACGGCGTTTACGACTTGGCGGCGGACCGCATCCGCGTGTTCCGCGCCGGCGACGACCGGCTGGGACAGACCGACGAAGTCATCAGCGGACTGGACGATCCTTCGCTGCGCGAACGCTTCGGAACCGAATTCGAGCGGGCACGCCATGACATCGACCTGATTCGCGCGGCCACTCCCGCCTTCTCGCGCGACGAATTTCTGGCAGGCAGGCAGACACCGGTGTTCTTCGGCTCGGCGATCAACAACTTCGGCGTTCGCGAAGTGCTGGATGCGCTGGTGGACATCGCGCCGCCGCCGCAACCGAGAGTGGCGGTACAGGGCAAGGTCGATCCGCATGGCAAGAATTTCTCCGGTGTCGTTTTCAAGATCCAGGCCAACATGGATCCCGCGCATCGCGACCGCGTGGTGTTCGTGCGCGTCTGCTCGGGGCGCTTCGAACGCGGCATGCGCGTGAAGATTCAGCGTACAGGGAAGGAGATCCGACCCAACAACGTGGTCTCCTTCCTGTCGCAGCGCCGCGAACTGCTGGATGAAGCTTACGCCGGCGACATCATCGGCATCCCGACCCACGGCGGCATCCAGCTCGGCGACACGCTGACCGACGGGGTGGAACTGCAGTACACAGGGCTGCCGTTCTTCGCGCCGGAAATCTTCCACACCATCGAGGTGGTGAATCCGTTGCGCGCCAAGCAGCTTCGCACCGGGCTGATGCACCTCGGCGAGGAAGGCGCGATCCAGGTGTTCCGCCCATTGCGCAACACCATGATGCTTCTGGGCGCGGTGGGGAGCCTTCAGTTCGACGTCGCTGCGCACCGCTTGCAGCACGAATACGGCGTGGAGGCGCGGCTGATGCCGGCTTCGTACACTTGCGCACGCTGGGTGTCGGCCGACGATCCCGCGGAATTCGAGAAATTCGTGGAAGCCAATGCCGGCCGGGTGGCACGCGATGCCGCCGATGCGCTGGCGGTGCTGACCAATACCAAGTACGAAATGAAAGTGATCCAGGACCGCTGGCCCGATATCAAATTCCACGCCCAACGCGAGCACGCCGGGCTGATCCTCAACCGAATGCCCGACCTCGCATAAGCTCCGGCTGGAAAAACTTACCCTGCGTCAACGGTTTTCGGTGCTGGCGATGCCGGAACGCGTCAGACAGTTGCCGTTACCTGATACATCTGCAAGCGCTCCCGCGCGGCCGCGTACTCGCGGCGCAGGCGCTCGATCAGTTCGCGCACCGGAGGCACATCATCTATGTTGCCCACGCCCTGCCCCGCACCCCAGATATCCTTCCAGGCCTTGGTCCGGCCGGAGCCGAAATTCATCGAAGACTTGTCCACCGGAGCCAGATTGTCCGGGTCAAGGCCCGCCGCTGCAATGCTCGCCTTGAGATAGTTGCCCTGCACTCCTGTGAAGAACGGCGTATAGACGATGTCCGCGGCACTGCTGTCCACGATCATCTGTTTGTAGGCATCGACCGCGTTGGCCTCGCGGGTGGCGATGAAACGCGTGCCGACGTAGGCAAAGTCCGCCCCCATCGCCTCGGCAGCCAGCACCCCGGCCCCGTCGGTAATCGCACCGGACAACGCGATCGGACCGGCGAAAAAACGCCTGACTTCGCGCACCAGCGCGAATGGGCTGAGCATGCCGGCATGGCCGCCGGCACCGGCGCAGACCAGCACCAGGCCGTCCACGCCGGCCTCCAGCGCCTTCTCGGCGTGGCGAATGCTGATCACGTCGTGGAACACCACACCGCCGTATTGGTGAATGCGCTTCACCACGTCGTTCGGCGACCGCAGACTGGTGATGATGATCGGCACTCGATGCCGCACACAGGCATCGAGATCGCGGTCGAGCCGGTCGTTCGAGTGGTGGATGATCTGATTCACCGCATAGGGTGCGATCTTCGCATCCGGATGCGCCTGGCGATGGTGAGCGAGCGCGGCCTCGATGCGGTCGAGCCACTCGTCCAGCACCTCCGCAGGACGCGCATTCAGCGCCGGGAAAGAGCCGATGATCCCGCTCTTGCACTGCTCGATGACCAGGCCGGGGTTGCCGACGATGAACATCGGCGCGCCGATCACCGGCAGCACCATCTGGTTTCGCAGTTTTTCGATTATGGCCAAGCTGGATCCTCCGCCCGGTTGGTGCCGCGTAACTTGCCTTCCAGCGGCACGCGCGTCAAGCGGGATCGGCGCTCGCCGCCCACCCGCAATCCGTCGAGGCATCCGCCGGCCTCCCGGCAGCCCGTTGTTACGCCGCTCTCGCCGGCTGCATCCAACCCGCAGATCCGGGCGTAAATGCAATTGAACACGCCACCACGGCGGCAGATAACGCAGCCGGGTGTCGGCGTTCGTGCCGCGAGCCGGGATTCAACCGGCACGCGGTCACCGCGGGAAGCGGGACATCCGACCGGGCGCAAACAGGACCGGCCGAAGGGCCCGACCCATCTGAAAAAACTTTGCTAGGAAGGAGGCTGGGAATGGACTTTAATCGCAGATTGGTCAGCGCAGCAATCGCAACCGCGGCAGCGGCGCTGTTTGCAACCGGAGTGGTCAGCACCGCGACCGCCCAGGAGGTGAAGGTCAAGTGTTACGGGGCCAACGCCTGCAAGGGCAAGAGCGAGTGCAAGACATCCATGAGCGGATGCAAGGGCAAGAACGCCTGCAAGGGCAAGGGCTTCGAACAGATGACCGAGAAAGCCTGCGTCGAAAAGCTGGGCCGCGCCTGATCCGCGGTATGGAAAAAGAGGACGCCTTCGGGCGTCCTCTTTTTTTTCCGAACGGTGCGCCGATGAAAAACTGCAAATCTCACCGTGGTAAGAGCTTTGGTTTGTCCCTGCTTCGCGTCCTTTGCGCACCCCTCAAGGGGGTATTGAAAAGAATCTTTGCGGCGAAAGGGTTTTTCGTTGGGGCTATACTGGCCCCATTCCGTTCCAATCGACCGAACCGGGGGATGCGATGGGTGACATGCTGATGGAGCAGCGCGCGGGTTTCAAATCCATGAAGGAGAGCACGAAGGCGGACTGGGACATCATCGTTGCGCGCTACCAGCCCTTCGCGAAGGAACTCCCGGACCGAATCCTCGCGCACTTGCGGCTGCTGGGCGGCGACTCCGGTGGCTTTGCGGTCGACCGCCTGCAACACTCGCTGCTCACCGCCACGCTCGCGCACCAGGCCGGCGAGGACGAGGAGTACGTGGTGTGCGCGCTGCTTCACGACATCGGCGACACGCTGGGCTCCTGGAATCACCCGGAAGTCTCCGCCGCCATTCTCAAGCCCTTCGTATCGGAGGCCAACCACTGGATGGTGGAGAAGCACGGGATTTTCCAGGGCTACTTCTTCTTCCAGCACATCGGCATGGATCCGAACATGCGCGAGCAGTTTCGCGGCCACCCCCACTTTGAGCGCGCGGCACGTTTCTGCGAGATCTACGACAATCCTGCGTTCGATCCGGGGATGGAATGCGCGCCGCTGGAGTTCTTCGAACCGATGCTACGGAAGGTATTGTCGTTCCCGAAGAATTCGATCTACAAGAATACCTGCGAGATGTAAGGCGGGGGCCGGGGCTAGTGACTGGTGAGTATGAGAATTTTAGTTCCTTACTTTCATCGCTCCACCGATATCCTTCACTGACAATGGCCGGGAAATGCAAGCATCTGTCTGAAGTCCGCGACGTCACGCCGAGCGCGCAGGGCTGCGAGGACTGTCTGAAGACCGGCGACTCCT
>JBGQGT010000152.1:0-6039 GCA_041497595.1 Gammaproteobacteria bacterium | reverse complement strand
GGCCGCTCTCGAGGATGACTTGTTTGCGCGCGGTGTCGACAGAGAGCGCCCGCGCGCCGAGCACCAGCTCAATGCCGTGCTCATCAAAGAACTCGCGTGTGCGCAGCGGCAGCCATTCTTCGGGTGCGGCGCCCGCCAGGTAGTCCTTGGACAAATTGGGACGATCGACAGGCAAGTCCGCGTCCGCGCCGATCAATACCAACTGGCCGCGGTAGCCCTCGCGGCGCAGAGTCTCCGCGGCGCAGTGGCCGGCGGCCCCGGCACCCAGGATGACGATCCGCGCCGGCGCCCCATCGGGGCTGGCCGGCAGCTTCGGCTCCGGCAGGCGTCTGCCCACCCGCACCCGCTCGCGCTGCCGCATCACCTCGTAGCACGGGATCGGATTCAACGCCGGCGCGCGCAGCGACGCGCCGGTGCGCAGATCGAAGCACGCATGGTGCCACGGGCAACGCACCGTCCCGTCGACGAGCAGTCCCTCGCTGAGCGGTCCCGAGTAGTGAGTGCAGGTGGCGCCGACGGCGAAGATTTCCTCGCCCCGGCGCGCCAACAGGACCCCCTCACCGCCTGCGTGGCCAAGCATCATCTTGCCGTCGGCCAGTTCCGATAGCGCAACACCTTCGGACAGGTCCGGTCCGCTCAGCTTCTGCTCTTCGCCCATCAGGTCCTCCATGAAAGAGGCGTGGACAACATACCGCATCGCCCGACACAGTGCAGCTCTATGCGTTTGCGGCGACTTTGATTTCGGAGAGAATGCGGACAAGTCTTGGAATTTGGTCGGATCTCCTAATTTCGTAGAGGCGTAACAAGCTGCAGATGGTTTCAGCTCCAGAAAGCATCGTCAGGGTCGTAGTCGTTGGCGGCGGCATCGGCGGCCTCGCCGCCGCCTTGTCTCTGGCCCGGCTCGGCATCGCCGTCAGCTTGCTCGAGCAGAGTACCGAGATCGCCGAGATCGGTGCGGGTCTCCAGCTTGCTCCGAACGCCTTTGCTGCGCTCGACGCACTCGGAATCGGCGAGGGCGTGCGACGCCGATCGGTCTTTACCGACCGCCTGGTGATGATGGATGCGGTCGATGCCAGTGAGGTGGCTTCTTTTCCCGTCGGCGAGGAATTCCGCAACCGGTTCGGCAATCCCTACGCCGTGTCGCACCGGGCCGATCTCCACAAATCCATCCTGGAGGCGGTGGAGAAAACACCCTCGATCACCTTGCATACGTCAACAAAAATCGTGGAGCTCTTTGTTGGCGACGAGAGCGTCGCTGTCACCGACCAGAACGGGAAAACCTATCGTGCCGCCGCGGTCGTTGGCTGCGACGGCATCCGCTCCGTCATCCGGGACAAGCTGATCGGAGACGAGGTGCGTGTGTCGGGGCATGTCGTCTATCGGGCCGTGGTGCCCCGCGAGGACATGCCGGAGGATCTGCGCTGGAATGCGCCGGCGATCTGGTGCGGCCCGAACTACCATCTTGTCCACTATCCCCTCCGGGGCGGCGACCAGTACAACCTGGTGGTGACCTTTCACAGCCGCGAGCGGGAAACATGGGGCGTGAGAGCGGGCAGCAGGGAGGAGGTGCTTTCCTACTTTGACGGGATCCATCACCGTCCGCGCGCGCTGCTCGACAAGCCCAAGTCATGGAAGCGCTGGAGCACCGCCGATCGCGATCCGGTCGCCGCCTGGGGAAAAGGCCGGGCGACGTTGCTGGGCGACGCCGCCCATCCCATGCTTCAATACCTGGCGCAGGGTGCGTGCATGGCCCTGGAGGACGCCGTCACCTTGGGCAAGGCCGTGAAGGCCTGCGAACTGGATTTCGAGGCGGCATTCCGCCTCTACGAAGCCGCGCGGGTGACGCGCACGGCCCGAGTGGTCCTCTCGACGCGCGAGATGGGGCGCATCTATCATGCAGGCGGCGTCGAGCGCATGGTCCGCAATTCACTCTGGGTGGGAAGGCAACCCCGGCAATACTACGATGCGCTGGAATGGTTGTACGGCTGGAAGGCGGAGACCTGTCTGGACGCGGCGAAGAGATAAGGAGCGAATTGAAATGAAGAACAGGATGCCCGGAATCCGGATGGCGCTGCTCGGCGCTGTCCTGTCGCTCGGCGGAGGTGCGGCGGGCGCAGAGGAAACCGTCAAGATCGGCGTGGTCGCCGAGTTCTCCGGCCCCTTCGCCGATTACGGCGCACAGATCCTGGGCGGAATGAAGGCCTACCTGAAGCAGAACGGGGAGGTTTTCGGCGGCAGGAAAGTCGAGCTTGTGATCAAGGACACGACCGGCGCGGCGCCGGACATCGCCAAGCGCGCGGCACAGGAACTGGTAACCCGCGACAACGTCGACATCCTCGCCGGCTTCGGCATGACGCCGAATGCCCTGGCGGTCGCGCCGGTGGCCACCCAGGCGAAAAAACTCATGGTGGTGATGAACGCGGCGAGTTCGATCATCACCACCAAGTCGCCTTACATCGTGCGGGTGTCGCATACGCTGGCGCAGGACACGCAGCCGATCGCGCAGTGGGCGGCGAGGAACGGCATCAAGCGCGTGTTCACCCTCGTTTCCGACTACGGTCCGGGAATCGATGCCGAAGGGGCTTTCCTCAAGGCGTTCAAGGAGGCGGGAGGGGAAATCTCGGGCAGCCTGCGCACGCCCCTGCAGAACCCCGACTTCGCACCGTTCATCCAGCGCGTGAAGGACGCCAGGCCGGAGGCGTTGTTCGTTTTCCTGCCGCCTGGAAACCAGACGATCGCGTTTATCAAGGCCTATGAAGAGCGCGGGCTCAAGCAGGTCGGCATACGCGTGATCGCCACCGGCGACCTGACCGACGACGGGGTGTTGCCCGCCATGGGCGACGGGACCATCGGGCTGACGACCAGTTTCCACTATTCCGCCGCCCACGAGTCGCCGGAAAACAAGGCGTTCCTCAAGGCCTATGTCGAGACCAACGGGACCAGGCTGCGGCCGAACTTCATGGCCTGCGCGGGCTACGACGGGATGGCGGCGATCGCAGAAGCGCTGAAAAAGACCCAGGGGTCGGTCGACCCGGAAAAACTGCTGGCTGCCTTGAAGGGCATGAAGCTGATGAGTCCGCGCGGCCCGATCATGATCGACCCCGAGACCCGCGACATCGTGCAAACGGTTTACATAAGGCAGGTCAGGAAAGTGAACGGCGGGCTCTATAACGTCGAGTTCGAGAAGTTTCCTGACGTCAAGGACCCGGGAAAGTAGCGGCGGAGGGACGAGTGTCCGGCCGTGCTGCCAGGTGACACGATACTTCGGCGGAAAGCAGATCGAGGGCGCGAGTTGCCGCCTGTCCGCCTACGTGCCGCCGCGAGCCACCGCGCGCAAGCCCGGATCGAAGCGAGGCGCCATCACTGATGTAAATGTCGCATGAGGCAATGTGACCATAAGTCGTGACAATTCACCGCTGATATTCGGCAGAGGAGAAACGGAGCTCTACCCGTGGTACTCGGACATCCCGAGTCGGACTCTCCGCAAGTTCTCCGGCACTGGCGTAAGATTTTCCTTTGCCCTGGAGAAAACGACATGAAGGTGTTCATCACCGGAGGCGGCGGGTTCCTCGGTTACCGGCTGGGGCTTCGGCTGCTGGAGCGCAAGACGCTGGCCGGCTCCGACGGCAAGCCCGCATCCATTTCCCGGATCAAGCTGTTCGATGCCGCTTTTCCGCCGAATCCCGATCCCAGGCTGCAGTGCGTGAAGGGGGACATTGCGCAGCCTGCCGCCATCGCAGCCGCGATGGATGCCGATACGGGTTCGGTGTTCCATCTCGCGGCGGTCGTCAGCGCGGGCGCCGAAGCCGATTTCGATCTCGGCTACCGCGTCAACCTCGACGGAACGCGCAATCTGCTCGAGGCGTGCCGGAAACTCAAGTCCCCGCCGCGGCTGGTGTACGCCAGCTCGCTCGCCGTGTTCGGCGGGAAACTGCCGGCGGTGGTGGACGATTCGATTACCCCCAACCCGCAGACCTCCTACGGTACGCAGAAAATCATAGGCGAGTACCTGGTCAACGATTACTCGCGCAAAGGCTCTCTCGACGGCCGCAGCCTGCGCCTGCCGACCATCGTCGTGCGCCCCGGCAAGCCCAATCTCGCCTCGACTTCGTTCGCGAGCGGCATGTTCAGGGAGCCGCTGAACGGTGTGGTGTGCGAGGTTCCCGTGGAGGATTCGACCGAGCTCTGGATCCTGTCGCCCGGGCAAGTCATCGAGTCGTTCGTGCATGCCCACGACCTGCCAGCGTCCGCATGGGCTACGAATCGTTCGATCAATCTTCCGGGCATCACGATCTCGGTGAGGCAGGGCGTCGAAGCGCTGCGCCGCATCGCCGGCGACGAGGTTGCCGCGCGTGTGGTGTTCAAGCCCGTCGAGCGCATTCAGAAAATGATCGTGACGTTTCCGGCGCGCTTCAAGACACTGAGGGCCGTGGAGATGGGCTTCAAGGCCGATACGGATATCGACAGCATCATCAAGGCCTACATCGCAAGCGAAGGCATCAAGCTGTGACGATTTTTGGACCGGGACAAATGGGAAGCAGACTGAGCCAGCGAAGCTCCAAGTCAACTCAGCGCGCGCTACTCGATATCAAAATCGAGACTGCGCGGCGCCTCGGGGGCGGATGCGAGACTGAAGTAGACTCGGCCGATCTCGCGTCCGTCGGTGGTTTCCACCTGCACCTTCCAATCGCCGGGCTGATAATTGGATTTCATGCCGTAGCCGCGGAACCCCTGATCACGCCCGCCGACGATGTTGATGGGAATGGAGTCGTGCAGAGCCCAGCCGCGCAGATTGTCCTTCCAGTACCAACGCATCGTCACCTGATCGGAAAAGCGGGTGGGCGAGAAGATGCGGAAGTACACGTAGACCTTGTCGCCGGGCTGGGCGAGGAATTTCTGGTCGCCATGGTGCCAGAAACGCCATGGTGACCGTTCGTGACTGAGCCGGTAGACGTCTCCCGCCCTTTCGACGGCATGATAGACGCCGATATACGGAATGGAGAGCGGTACCGGCGGAATCAGCCTGAACAGATAAAGAGCGAGAAAGCCGACCAGCACCAAACCAAAAGGAACAACAATCTGTTTCCTGGCCTGCAGTTCGCGATCGGGCGCGTGAATCAGAATCCGCCGGTAGATGAGCGCGAGAGGCAGACACCCGAGCAGCATCGAGAGCAGAAAAACAATGACGCCGATCGACCCGACGAAAACCGGAACGATGCTGGCGGAGAAGGACAGGACGCAAAGACTGAGCAACGCGAACTTGAATGCCAGTCCCAGCGCCTTGAAGCGATTGAACTCATTCACCACCAGAAGAAACGACAGAATTGCGAGGACGAAGAACGACACCAGGAGCGACGAGCTCTTGAAGAAGAATATGGTGTGCAGACTGATCAGGGATCCCAGCAGGAAGTGCACGATGGCCGTGCGGAACTCGTAATACCAGCGTTTGATGACGAACATGTTCCCGATCGGCGGCGGCGGCCTGCCTTCCTCGAATAGCATCTGCAGCAGGGCCGCCGTAATCACAACCAGATAGAGTGCCTGCTGGCCGATGAGAAGCCAGGAGTCAATGCGCCCTGTGGTCAGGATGTCGAAAAGAAACCCGCCGACGAAAGATACGATGGCGACTTTGCGCTCGTTCTCTTCGTAGTAGAGCTTGATTCGATGAAGCCTTCCGGGTGAGGCGGGGATCGTTTCTGGCTGGTCCATTTTCGTCATACGAGCGACAGGAACGTCGACCCGGCGTGCGCGGGCAAGCGGTGCCGCAACGGGCGTTACGGCAGATCATGTTCTCGTCAGGCGACGCAGGTCAAGAACGGCAAGGATGACACCCCTCCGGGTGCATGTGAGGATGACGGGTGAAGGGCGAAGGGCGAAGGGCAGCTTGGACCACGAGCGCATGCTGACACGTACCGCGATCGTGAAGTGGTGGCGTCGCTCGAAGATCAGACAACCGGGAGCAGGAATCATGGACCAGAAATTCAGAACCGCCATCTTGCTCGTCGGGGGGATCGTTTTCCTGTTCGCTGTGAACGGCAT
>JBGQGT010000151.1:0-6056 GCA_041497595.1 Gammaproteobacteria bacterium | reverse complement strand
GCCTCCGCCTCCCGTATCGCCGCCGTCGCTCGCGCCGCGGACGGAACCGACAGCCCCACTGCCAGCGACCAGACATTGTCGCCCCGATCCCAGGCGTAGCCCGGTCCAAGCACGATGTCGGGGTTCTGTGCCGCAACCGCCAGTTTCACGTCGGCATCGGCAGCACCGAACTCGAAAAGCTTGCGATGCACGTCGAGCCGGTTGCGCAACGCCAGCCCGCGCAATTCGCTGTCGCTCGATGCGAACACGGCAGTCTCGACGACGGGGAATTTCAGCCTCATTTCGCGCACCACCTCCAGGGGCAGGCCCAGCGCGGCGGCCAGCTCGCCGAGCGCGCGCTGATGGCGCGACGCCCCCTCATCCCGCGCCCCCTCGAGTTGCGCGACAGCGACGCGTTCGGCACCGAGATCGCGTGCCGACAGCAATCCCGCATCCACCCGGCGCGACACCAGGGCGAGCATTTCCCTGCGCGCCGCGAGCTGTGCCTCGACCAGCTCGAGGTTGGCCCGGCTGCCCTGCACATCGAGCAACCGGTCGCGCACCCTGGCGCGCACCTGCCAACCCGCGGCGGCAATGTCGAGGTCGGCGGCATCGGCGAGAAAAGCACCGCGCTCGACGCGCGCAGCGCGCTTGCCCTGCGCCACCAGCGGGATTTCCAGCTCGAGCCCAAGGCTCCACGGTCCGCTGTCCTCGGGAAGCGCGCGGCTGTGGTACTCGGGCCTTACCCGCGCGGACAGCGCCTGCGGCTGCGTGACCGAAGAAAGTTCTGCGCGCGCGACCTGCGCACGCGCGCGGGCAGTGCGGATGTCGGGATGAAAGTACAGCGCCGTCAGCGTCAGCTCGCGCAGCCCCCATTGCCCGGGGGGCCACGCGGATTCGGAATATCCGTTGGCGACGGCGAAGCGTTTGAGCCCATCGGCGTTCCCCGAGCGCTGCGCGTACTCGGGAGCGGTCGCCCCCGGATCCAGCGGCCGCGGTGAATAAGGCAGGCTCGAACAGGCGGCCACCGTAATCGTGACAGCTATCCAAAGCCAGTTTCGCTGTACCCACCGTGACGGCATCGCGGAACAGGACACTAGTGCAGCTTGATGTGCGGCTCGGTACGCCGTGTGATGATCCGCGCCAGGGTGTCGAGGAACACCTTGGTGAACCCGTGCAACGCCAGCTCGTGCATCTTGTAGAGCGACAGGTACATGATCTTGGCGAAATAGCCCTCCACCATGATGCTGCCGCGCGTGATCGCACCCATGAGGCTGCCCACGGTGCTGAACTTGCCCAGCGAAACCAGTGAGCCGAAGTCGCGGTAAACGAAAGGCTGGAGCGCTTCGCCGCGCAGCCGCCTGGGAAGCATTTTGTACAGGTGCGAGGCCTGCTGGTGCGCGGACTGGGCACGCGGCGGAATCCATCCATTCTTTTCCGGCCACGGGCAGCTCGCGCAATCGCCGAAAGCGAACACGTTCGGATCGCGCGTGGCCTGGAGCATCCGTGTCACCACCAGCTGATTGATGCGGTTGGTCTCCAGCCCATCGAGATCCCTGAGAAAATCCGGCGCCTTGATGCCGGCAGCCCATACCACCAGCTCGGCCGGTATTTCCCTGCCGTTCGCGGTCTTCAGCCCCTGCGCCGACACTTCGGTGACTTTTTCGCCGGCCAGCACCTCGACGTTGAGTTTTTTCAGCAGGCCGAGCACCGCGACCGACAGACGCTCGGGCAGCGCCGGCAGGATCTTCGGTGCGGCTTCGATGATGTTGATCTTGATGTCGCGTTCGGGATTGATGCGATCGAGGCCGAAGGAAACGAACTCGCGGATGGTGTTGTGCAGTTCCGCGGCCAGCTCCACGCCGGTGGCGCCGGCGCCGATGATGGCGATGTGCAGTTGGCCCGGTTGCAGCGGTTCCTGCTGCGCGTTGGCGCGCAGGCAGGCGTTGAGCAGCCGCGAGTGAAACAGCGCGGCCTGCCGCGGGTTGTCAAGCGAGATCGCGTGCTCGCGGGCACCGGGGGTGCCGAAGTCGTTGGTCGTGCTGCCTACCGCCATCACCAGCGTATCGTAGGCAATGGTACGGGCGGGGATGACTTCCCGCCCGTCCTCGTCCACCGTCGGCGCCAGATGGATTTGCTTTTTCGCGCGGTTCAGCCCGTCCATGCGCCCGAGCCGGAACTGGAAATGGTGCCAGCGCGCCTGGTAGAGATAGTCCAGCTCGTGATCGTTCATATCCATGCTGCCCGCGGCGACCTGATGCAGGAGCGGCTTCCACAGGTGCGTGCGCGAGCGATCCACGAGCGTAATGAGCGCCTGCTTGCGCTTGCCCAGCGTCCGGCCCAGACGCGTGGCCAACTCGAGCCCGCCGGCGCCGCCGCCGACGATGACGATGTTGTGCAACCCGCCTTCGCTTCGTTTTTGTTCGGTTGTCGTTGCGACCATCGGGAAATTATCCGCGAGTTGATGTGAGTCCATCCCTCGACACACGGAAGTTTAGCGGGATGTTCCGCCGACTGCCTTAAATGAACGTTAAAAATAGAGTGCCAGGCGTTAACCGCAAGGGACGCCAAGGACGCAAGGGAAAGGCAAATGCAAAAAAAGCAGGGAAGTTTTAAACGCTTGCCCAAGTATCCGGGCTTCGACCAGCCCGCGCCGCTTGGGGTCATCTTCGCCTTCCTGCCCTTTCCTTTACCTGGCGTCCTTGGCGGTGAATGCGTAGTTGCTGAATCATTCGAAACCCACAGAAAAGTCTGATGGCCCAAAAACAAGCCCGCTCATCGAGCGGGCTTGTTTGCGGCGCCGAACGTCACACCTGCGGATTCAGGCGCTCCAGCTTGGAATGCAGCTTGTTGAGCGCATTCAGATAGGCCTTCGCCGAGGCCACGACGATGTCGGTGTCCGCGCCCTGGCCGTTGACGATGCGGCCCGACTTGGACAGCCGCACGCTGACCTCGCCCTGCGAGTCGGTGCCGCTGGTGATGTTGTTCACCGAGAACAGTTGCAGATCCGCGCCGCTGGCGACGATGCTTTCGATCGCCTTGAACGTCGCATCCACCGGACCGCTGCCGCGGGATTCGGCCTGCTTTTCCCTGCCGTCCTCGGAAACCACGATGCGGGCAACCGGTGTTTCGCCGGTCTCGGAATGCGCCAGCAGCGACACCAGCTTGAAATGCTCCTGCGTCACGGCATCGTCGGAAGCGAGCATGAGCAGGTCGTCATCGAAGATCTCGTGCTTCTTGTCGGCGAGTTCCTTGAAGCGCATGAACGCGGCATTGAGCGCCTCTTCGGACTCGAGCTCGATTCCCAGTTGCTGCAGGCGGCTCTTGAAGGCGTTGCGCCCGGAGTGCTTGCCCAGCACCAGCTTGTTGGTGCTCCAGCCCACGTCCTCGGCGCGCATGATTTCGTAGGTTTCGCGGCTCTTGAGGACGCCGTCCTGGTGAATTCCGGATTCGTGCGCAAAGGCGTTCGCGCCGACGATGGCCTTGTTCGGCTGCACCGCGAAGCCGGTGATCGCCGCGACCATCTTGCTCGCCGGTACGATCTGGGTGGCATCGATGCGGGTGTCGCAGTTGAAGAAATCCTGGCGGGTGCGCACCGCCATCACCACTTCTTCCAGCGAGGCATTGCCGGCACGCTCGCCCAGGCCGTTGATGGTGCACTCGACCTGGCGCGCGCCCGCCATCACCGCCGACAGCGAGTTCGCCACCGCCAGTCCGAGGTCATTGTGGCAGTGCACCGACCACACCACTTTGTCGGCATTGGGAATGCGCTCGCGGAGCTGGCGAATTATGCCGGCAAACTGCTCCGGCATAGTGTAGCCCACCGTGTCCGGAATGTTGATGGTCCGGGCGCCGGCGTCGATCACCTTCTCCAGGATGCGGCACAGGAAGTCGATCTCGGAACGCCCGGCGTCCTCGGGTGAGAACTCCACGTCCTCGCACAACGATCGCGCGAGCTTGACCGACCTCACCGCCTGGTCGATCACCTGGTCGGGCCGCATGCGCAGCTTCTTCTGCATGTGAATCGGCGAGGTGGCGATGAAGGTATGGATGCGCGGGGCATTGGCGGGCTTGACCGCCTCGCCGGCGCGGCGGATGTCGTTGTCGGTGGCGCGCGCCAGGCCGCACACGATGCTGTCTTTCACAACCTGCGCAACCGCCTTCACCGACTCGAAGTCGCCGTTGCTCGCGGCGGGGAAGCCGGCCTCGATGACGTTCACGCGCATGCGCTCCAGTTGCCGGCCGATGCGCAGCTTCTCCTCGCGGGTCATCGAGGCTCCCGGACTCTGCTCGCCGTCGCGCATGGTGGTATCAAAAATGATCAATTGCTCTTTCATGGTCGTTCTCCGCTGCGAATTCGTTTCGGACGGGCGCCTCGCTGTCGGATTGCCGGACGCGGGCGTATTGGTGCCTGTTTTTCCTGCTTCGGGCTTTTTGCAGAAACCCGACAAACTGTTGGGGGAAGTAAGTTTTTAGCGCCCGCGGCGCAGCAGCAGGCCGCCCAGCAGAATGCCGGGAAGAAGGGAAGCGAGTTGGCCGAGCTGTTGGGAAAGCATGTGCCGGACTATAAGGAGTTTTTTGCGGCGCTGCAAGCCCGGGTTTTACAGGTCCGAACCTGACGATGGAGGCGGCGGGGCGGTCCGCTTCTTGCGCAGGCGTTCCCACGCCCACATGGCATAGCCGGATGCGGCGTAGATCGCGAACAGGCTGAACAGCAGCTCCGGCAGGTTGTTGGCGACCTGCATCAGCGCCACCACGGCGAGCGCGATCATCACCACCACCGCGAAGGAAACGCTCTTGCGCAGGTTGATGTCCTTGCCGCTGTAGAAGCGGATGCTGCTCACCATGGTGAAGCCGGCGAACAGCGTGAGTGCCCACGCCAGCCAGGGCACGTCGGCGCGCGCCACGTCGTAGGCTTCCATCGCCCACACCAGTCCCGCCACCAGGCCCGCGGCGGCCGGGCTCGGCAGCCCCTGGAAGTAGCGCTTGTCCACCACGTCGATGTTGGTGTTGAAACGCGCAAGCCGCAACGCCGCACAGGCGCAATAGACAAAGGCCGCGAACCAGCCGAGCCTGCCCATGCCCTTGAGCGACCACTCGTAGATCACCAGCGCGGGCGCCGCACCGAAGGACACCATGTCGGAAAGACTGTCGTACGCGGCGCCGAATTCGCTTTGCGTGCGGGTGAGCCGCGCAACGCGGCCATCGAGCGCATCGAACACCATGGCGGCGAACACGCCTGCCGCGGCCAGCTCGAAGCGCAGGTTCATCGCCTGCACGATGGCGTAAAAGCCGGCGAACAACGCGCAGGTGGTGATGGCGTTGGGGAGCCAGTAGATGCCGCTGCGGCGAATGCCGGTGCGACTGAGCCACTGCGGTTTGGGTGCCGGGTGATTCATATCCGATTAGTGGGCCGCAAACCACGCCAGAATAGTTTCCCCAGCATACACCTTGTCGCCGACCGCGGCGCGCGGGGTCGCGCCGGGCGGCAGATAGACGTCCACCCGAGAACCGAAGCGGATGAAACCGAAGCGCTGCCCGCGCTTGAGCCGGTCATGCGGCTTGACGTAGCACAGGATGCGGCGGGCGATCAGCCCGGCTACTTGTACGCAGGTGACGTCCGCGCCCCGGTCGGCACGGATCCACAACGCATTGCGTTCGTTCTCGAGTGAAGCCTTGTCGAGCGCGGCATTGAGGAACGTGCCGCCGTAGTACCAGCCCTTCTTCACCTCGCCATCCACCGGGCTGCGGTTGGAGTGCGCGTTGAACACGTTCATGAACACGCTGATCTTCAGCGCATCGCGGTCGAGGTAGGGGTCGCGGGATTTTTCCACCGCGACGATGCGGCCGTCGGCGGGCGAGACCACGGCGTCGGGATCGTCCGGAACGTTGCGCGGCGGATCGCGGAAGAACTGCAGGATGAAAAGCGCCGCCAGCCAGAACGGAACCGACCACCATCCCCAGAAGTACCCGACGATCAGCGCAACGGCGACTGCCGCGGCGAGAAACGGCCAGCCTTCCCTGGCGATGATGGGGTGGGGATAGGGTGAGCTCATGGGTGAAGGCGTGAAGGTGTG
>JBGQGT010000150.1:0-6090 GCA_041497595.1 Gammaproteobacteria bacterium | reverse complement strand
GTCCACGCCGTTCGGGCACGCCGCCTTGAGATCGTCCAGCAGCTTGCCGGCCTTGTAATCCACGCAAGCGTCGAACCCCAGTTCCTTGACCGCGAACTCGCACTTCTTGGCACCGCCGGCAATGCCGACCGCGCGGCAGCCCTGCAGTTTTGCCAGCTGACCGACCACGCCGCCGACCGCGCCCGTCGCCGCTGACACCAGCACGGTTTCGCCTGCCTTGGGGGCGCAGTGCTGCAGCAGTCCGATCCAAGCGGTTCCGCCCGGCATGCCGCAGACGCCCAGATACGCGGATAGCGGAACCAGCTTGGGATCCACCACCGCGAGCCCTTCACCATTCGAGATCGCGTACAGCTGCCAGCCGAGCGAGCCGACCAGGTAATCGCCGGCCTTGAACTTGGGGTTGTTCGACTCGACCACCTGGCCGACCGTGCCGCCGGTCATGACTTCGCCGATCTCCACGTACTTTGTGTACGACTTCACCGCGTTCATCCGGCCGCGCATGTAGGGATCGAGCGACAGCCACAGATTCTTCACCAGCACTTCGCCGGGTCCGGGTTTCGGAACATCGGTTTCGACGATCTTGAAGTTCGATTCCTCGACCCAGCCGGTCGGGCGGCTGGCAAGCAGCACCTGCATGTTCCTGGCCATGTTGACTCCCTGATGTTGTGGCAATTCGTATAGCATTCTACCGGACGCGACTCCCCCCAACCCTGGCATTGCCGGACGCCGCCATGATCTATGCGCTGAACCTTTTCAATCTCATCCCCGGCAAGGAGAATGACTACCGCGATTACAGCGTCAAGGCCGGCAGGATCATTTTCGGCCTGGGCGGAAAGGTGGTGAGCGCCGGCACCGGTCCGCTGCGCGAGATGCACGGCGATACCACCCGCCGCCAGCTGATCGTGGTCGAGTTTCCCAGTCTGGAAGTGTTCGAACAATTCATCGACAAGGCGGAGAATCAAAACATCCATCACCTCCGGGAGAATTCGACAACCGATTACATCTGGACCTTGTATGAGCCGTGGGACATCAAGAAATGGGTGAAGGCGGAAAGCTGAGGGATCCGCAGCCAAAAAGATCCCTTCGCAAGCTCCAACACAGGTTTAACCATTACCAAACGGAGGATGATCGTGAGCGCACGCACGCCCGACTGGAAAGATGAAAGCAAGCTGAAGCCGCTTTCGTCACGCTACGTCAAGACGGCCTCGTTGCCGTGGCGAAAGACGGCCTTCCCCGGAGTGGAGATCAAGGTGCTTCTGGAAGACCAGGATACCGGCCTCATGACCACGCTCACGCGCATGGCCCCGGGCGCGGTGCTGCCATTGCACGAACACGCCGACGTGGAGCAGACCTACGTGATCGAGGGACGCCTGGTGGACGAAGAAGGCGAGGTCGCGGTCGGGGAGTATGTCTGGCGGCCGAAGGGCAGTACCCACGTTGCGACCGCGCCGGAAGGAGCGTTGCTCCTCGGGATGTTTCTGCGTCCCAATCGCTTTCTCTGATCCACTGCGGGCCGTTTACGGCCGGCAGCGGCCGGTCAAAACTGATAGAACGCGCTGACCGAGATCATCCGGGCGTTATCCAGTTCTTTGATGTCGATCTTCTCGTACTCGGCGCGCACGCCGATGCCGAACAGGCTGAACCGGGCACCGACCCCGTACACCGGCGCGGAGCCGTCGAAACTGGTCTTCGCACCTAGGACGGTCTTGTCCAGGTTGTATTGCATGCCGCCGACGCGGGCGAACAATTCCACCGGGCCGAGGCCGACTCCGGCGAGCGCGCCGTAGTCGAACCCGTTGACCTTGTACTCGGCCGCAGCGGAGTTTGGCTTGCCGAGGTCACGATAACCCACTTCGCCGGACAGGCTGACGATCGGCAGTAGGTCGAAGCGATAGCCGCCGAATATCTTCAACGCCCTATCGGACTCGTCGAACGCCGTCCCGCCGGGGTTGGCTGCGCTGTCCTCGATGGCGGCCGTACCTACGCCACCGCCGACATAGAGGCCACCGGCGTGGGCCGCCGAGACGGTCAACGCAACACAAAGAAACGTTACAAGGGTGATGATCGGGTTGAGATAACGCATAACGTCCTCCAGGTTTTCCTGCTTCGACTCCGGCTGATCTGCCGCATCTGAAACCATCGTCAGATTACACCAGCCCGTTACGTAGCGAAATATTCGTTCAGAACCTCGAAGGCCTTGCCGAAGGTGCCGTTGCCCACCGCGTCCACCACGCCGGCCTCGTTGCCGTCGGTGACCTTGCACTCGGCGATCCAGATGCCGAAGGTCTTGTTGCCCATGGTGACCGGGTAGAGCGTGAGCTGCGCCACGTAGTCCTTCACCGGCAGCGGCGAAGTGAGGATGCAGTATCTGAAGTAGTGCTCGGTGTCGGATAGCGCCAGCAGCCGCTCGCGGATGGTGCCGCCGCCACCGGCGATGTCGAAATTGCGCACGCAGCCGACCTGGTCGCTCGGTATCCCCCCTTCGATATGGCTGCGGGAAAACTTCGGATGCCACTCGGGCAGGTTGTTGAAGTCACGCACCTTGGCCCAGACTTTTTCGATCGGGGCGTCGATCACCGCGCTGGTGCAGATTCTGGTGGTCATGGTGTCTCCCTATTTCCTTGTGAGTTTGCGGTTCATCGCCGCAAAGCCGACGACGAAGACGTTGTCGCCGATATCGCTCACCTGGACGTGCTCAGGTCCGGAAGTGACGTCGAACTCGGCCCACCACTCGGCGAAACTTGTGTTGCCCACCGTGATCGGGGTGACGCGCATGGTCGCCACGTAGTTCGCCACCGGCATCGGCGACACCAGGATGTTGTAGGTCAGCGTGCGCCCGGAATCCGACAACGTCAGCAGCTTTTCGCGCAGCAATCCGCCGCCCTCCTTGAGGGTGAAGCGGCGCACGCAGCCGACGCGGTCTCCCGGCAGCCCGCCTTCGATCGCCGATTTTCCGATCGCCGGGTGCCACTTCGGCAGCCCGTTGAAATCCCGCACCAGCGCCCAGACCTTGTCGGCCGGCGCATCGATCACCGCGCTGCGATATACGTTAGCCATGTTTTTCTCCTTCCCAAACGATCAAATCTCGCCGCCAAGACGCCAAGAGCGCCAAGAAATTCAAAAGCAAAATGTATCGAAAAGCGGTGCATCGCGTTTTGCGCACGTTCCCGTCGATTCCGAATTAGCCCACATGAAGCTGGCTGTTCATTCTCCTTATCGATTTTCCTTGGCGCTCTTGGCGTCTTGGCGGCCAGGCGTTCTTCAGAACTTGATGTTCTTGAACTTGCGGGTCTGGTCGGTGAGTGCGGCTTCGGTCGGAAGCCGTTCCATGCTGCTGGCGCCGTAAAAGCCGTGGCAGTTTTTGGTGCGCTTGAAGATGTAGTCGGCATTCTCGGGCGAAGCGATCGGGCCGCCATGGCAGAGCACGATCACGTCCTTGCGCACCTTCATGGCCGCCTCGGCAATCGCGTCGATCTCCTTCACGCAGGTGTCCAGGCTCCTGGCGGAGGAAGCGCCGATGCTGCCGCCGACGGTCACCCCCATGTGCGCGACCACGATGTCCGCGCCGGCCTGGGTCATGTCTTTCGCTTCGCCGGTATTGAACACGTAAGGCGTGGTCAACAGGTCCTGCTCGTGCGCCAGCCTGATCATGTCCACTTCCAGTCCGTAGCCCATCCCGGTTTCCTCGAAACTGGCGCGCATCACGCCGTCGAACAAGCCGATGGTCGGGAAGTTTTGCACGCCCGAGAACCCCAGGTACTTCAACTCCGCGAGGAACTGCGGCATCAGCACGAAGGGATCGGTGCCGTTGACGCCGGCGAGCACCGGGGTCTTCTTCACCACCGGCAGCACTTCGCAGGCCATTTCCTTGACGATCTGGTTGGCGTTGCCGTAGGCGAGCAATCCCGCCGCCGAGCCGCGTCCCGCCATGCGGTAGCGCCCGGAGTTGTAGATGATGATCAGGTCGATGCCGCCGGCCTCCTCGCATTTCGCCGAGAGTCCGGTGCCGGCGCCGCCGCCGACGATCGGCACGCGCGTGCGCACCATGTCCTGGAACTTCTCGAGGATTTTCCGTCTTTCGATCGCGGCCATTCTCTGAGTCCTCTTACTTGACGACTTCGCGGAAATTTTCCACCAATGCGGCGGAGAACTGCGAGTCGTTGATGTGATAGGGAAGGCGCATTATTCGGCGCGACGGCGTCTGCCGGAGCGTCCTCTCCAGAGACTGGAACAGCGCGTCGTCGGCCTCCGGGTCGTAGAAGGCCCGGCCCGGCGCATCCAGCGCGGACACGCCTTTCTCCGGGATCAGAAAACGCACGGGGCCCTCGCAGGCATTGAGCCGTTCCGCGATCCAGATGCCGATCGCGCGGCACTCGGAGGGGGTGGTGCGCATCAGCGTCACGTTTGGATTGTGCTTGTAGAGCTTTCGCAGCCGAAAGCGTTCGGGCACGGTATCCATCGCCCAGAAGTTCACCATGTCGAGGGCACCTACCGAGCCGACGTAGGGAACGCGGCTGCGCGCAATCGCGCCCAGGCGATCGGGCCCGGCTGAGAGCACGCCGCCGACCAGATGGTCGCAGACTTCGGTCGTGGTCATGTCGATCACGGCTTTCAGCATTCCGCTGTCCGCCAGTTTTTCCATGGACCGGCCGCCCGTGCCGGTGGCGTGGAACACCAGGCAGTCGTACTGGTCTTCCAGTTGCGCAACCACCTGCGTGACGCAGCTCGTGGTGACCCCGAACATGGTGAGACCGATCGCGGGTTTCGCGGCCGCCTCGGGCACCTTGTGCGCCGCCATGCCGGCGATCGCATGTGCTGCGTTGCCGAGCACCACCCGGCTGATCCGGTTCAGCCCGGCCACGTCGGTCACCGAATACATCATGGTGATGTCGCCGGCGCCTACGAACTGGCTGACGTCTCCGGCGGCGAGGGTCGAAACCATCAGCTTCGGCAATCCGACCTGCATCCTGCGCATCCCCGCGGTGACGATCGAAGTGCCGCCGCCGCCGCCGATGCCGACGATGCCGGCAATGTCGCTGCGGGCGGTCAGATAGCGCGCGAACGCTTCTCCCATCGCCTCGACCGCCACCCCGCGGTCGGTGCTGCCGAGAACGAATTGCGCGCCCTTCGGGTGGAAGGCCGCAATTTCGGCTGCCGCCACGTCCACCGCAACCTTCGGTGCCTTGATGCCGACATCGACCAGCAGCGCAGGCACGCCGGCCGCCTCGATCAGCGATTTGACGTACTGCAGTTCCTGGCCCTTGGTATCGGCGGTGCCGACGACGTAAACGCGTTTCATCAGATTCGGTATGTCAATGTCAGGCGGGATCAAGAGTATGGGCAACGAAAGGCGGATGCATGCCGCGCCCCAAGGCACGCGCAGCCGCGGCGACCCGTCGAAATCTCCCCGCTGACGCTCATGTGCCGCTTCCAGATCGGTGCTGCGGCGCAGCGCGGAAAAACCGGGAGAGCGGATGTTTTTTTTGTAAGACGCTGGTATCGTATTGAGATGATCATCTCAGGTCAAGAACAGCGTCTCACGGGTCGAAAAGGCAAGGTGCGGGAAGACAAAGCGCGGACCGAGAGGGGGCCGCGTGCCCGCATGCGCAAGATCATGCTGGACGCGGCAATGCGCCTGATGCAGGACGGGCTCATTCCCTCGGTAAGCGATGTGGCGGAAGCGGCCCAGGTGTCGCGGGCAACGGCGTATCGTTATTTTGCGACCCAGGCATCGTTGATCCAGTCGGCCGTGGACGAGGCCCTGGGCCCCATACTGGCATGGACGTCGGAATCGCAGGACCCGGAAGAGCGCGTCACCCAACTGGTGACTTTCGCGTATCCGCGCATGGAGTTCTACGAGGCGACGCTGAAGGCGGCGCTACGGCTCGCGCTGGACCAGTGGGCGCGCAAGCACGCTGGCACGCTCGGCGACGAGGCACCGATGGTGCGCGGGCATCGAATTGCATTGCTCAATTCCGCAGTTGCACCACTGAAGGGCAAGCTCAACCGCCAGGGGTTCGACCGCCTGACCCAGGCGTTGTCGCTAATTTTCGGCACCGAGGCTTTCGTGGTGCTGAAGGACGTATGGGG
>JBGQGT010000149.1:0-6097 GCA_041497595.1 Gammaproteobacteria bacterium | reverse complement strand
TCGGCGTTCAGGTGGCGGGGATTCTTCTCGATCACGTGGGAGGCCCGGCCCTTGCGGAAGACTTCGGCCGCACCGAGGTCCACGCGCCCTTTCCTTTCCAGCTCCGCCAGCCGCTCGGCCGTCCCGGCGTGGGGAAGCAGCATCGCGTGGCAGAGGTGGCGTCCCGTGCCCGGATTTGCCAGCGTGGCGGAGACGAATATCCCGTGGTCGATCTCCAGCCCCTCCTTGTCGCGCTGAAGGCACGCGGATTCGGCCGCGACCTGCGCGCGCGTGGGCGTCAGTCCCGGCACCAGCGCCGCGGCGTCATAAACGAGTTGCTCGACACGGATGAAGCGCGACCGGTTGTGCGTGAGGCGGTCGTAGACCGCCTCGACGTGGGCGCTCAGGAATCGGGTGCGCGCCTCGCGCGCCACCTGTTTGATGCGCTCGGCTGCCTCCGCCTGGTGCGCGTCGCGCGCCGGTTTTGCGGGCAGGCGCGCAAGCAAAGCGGCACTCGACTCCCAGAATCGCGAGTAGCGGGCGCAGTCGCCGGCGAAATCGCCGGTGTCGCGCGGTGCTGCAGCGTGCCACTCGGCAACCGCATCGTTGCCGATGCCGGCGCGCTGCAGGCTTTCGGATTCCTGAACGGGTGCTTGAGTAACTGGTGCCGCCAAATCCTGCTCCTTTCGATTCCCTGCGACTTTCAACGCCCCTCGACTCTCAATTCCTGGGCCGCTTGTCGATGACGCGCACCGCCTTGCCCTGCGAGCGCTGGACCGTGCCCGGTTCGACCACACGGACCCGGGTGGTCACCCCGATGTAGCCCTTGATCTGACGCTCGATATCCTGCTCGATGGCGGTAATTGTCGCAACCGACAATGGTGCCGCGGTCCCGGCTCGCCGTTCGACCAGAACGTCGAGATCGTCGAGGTGCCCTTCGCGACGCACTTCCAGCACATAGTGGGGCGCGAGCTGCGTTTGTTTCAACAGCAGTTCTTCGATTTGCGAGGGAAAAACATTGACGCCGCGGATGATCAGCATGTCGTCGCTGCGCCCGGTGACGCGCGCCATCCGGCGCATGCTGCGCGCGGCGCCGGGCAGCAGCCGGGTGAGGTCGCGGGTGCGGAAACGGATCACGGGCATGCCGATCTTGGTAAGCGAAGTGAGGACGAGTTCACCGGTCTGGCCATCGGGCAGCACCGCGCCGGTCTGCGAATCGATGATCTCGGGGTAGAAGTGGTCCTCCCAGACGGTGAGCCCATCCCTGCTCTCGATGTATTCCGCGGCGACTCCCGGGCCGATCACCTCGGAAAGCCCGTAGTGGTCGAGCGCGGCCAGCCCGAAACGCCTTTCGATTTCGGCGCACATGCTCTCGGTCCACGGTTCGGCCCCGAAAATACCCACGCGCGCGGTGCACTGCGCCGGATCCAGGCCCTGGCGCACGAACTCATCCGCGATCACCAGCGCGTAGGACGGCGTGCACATCAGGATGTCGGGCTTGAAGTCGCGCATCAACTGCACCTGGCGCTCGGTCATGCCGCCGCTCACCGGGATCACGGTGGCGCCCAGCGCCTCGGCGCCGTAGTGCGCCCCCAGCCCGCCGGTGAACAGGCCGTAGCCGAAGGCGATGTGGACGATGTCGCTGGATTTGCCGCCCGCAGCCCGCAGCGAGCGCGCCATCACCGTCGACCAGGTATCGATGTCCTCTCTGGTGTAGCCAACCACGGTGGGCTTGCCCGTGGTGCCGCTGGAGGCGTGAACGCGCACGACGTCGTCCATGGGCACGGCGAACATCCCGAATGGGTAGTTGGCGCGCAGGTCGGCCTTGGTGGTGAACGGAAACTTTGCCAGGTCCGCCAGATCCTTCAATTCGCCGGGGTGAATGCCCGCGGCGTCGAAGGCCTTGCGGTAGTGCGGGACCTTCTCATACGCGTGCTGCAGGCTCCAGCACAGCCGCTTCTGCTGCAGCGCGCGCAGTTCATCGACACTTGCCTTCTCGATGGGCTCGAGCTGATCCATTGCACCCATGTTCTTCTCCCCTCGGTGTCGAATTTTCTTCTTAGTTTAGTCCTGCAGCAGATTGCGCACGTGCTGCGCGATCGCGATCGAGGCGGTGAGGCCGGGCGATTCGATGCCGTAAAGAGTCACCAGTCCGGGAACGCCGTGGTCTTTCGGCCCCTGGATCACGAAATCGGCAGCGGGCGCCCCTTCGCCCGCGACCTTGGGGCGGATGCCGGTGTAACCGGGTTGCAGCTGGCCGTCCTTCAACCCCGGGTAATACGTGCGGATGGCGCGGTAGAACAGCGGTTCGCGCGAGTGGTCGAAGCTGTAGTCCACTTTATCGACCCAGCTGACGTCGGGACCGAAGCGCACCTGCCCGGCGAGATCCACGGTGACATGCACGCCCAGGTAGGCGCTGGTCGCGACCGGATACACCAGGCGTCTGAACGGCGGCTTGCCCGACAGCGTGTAGTAGTGGGCCTTGGCAAAATACTGCGGCGGAATGCTTTGCGCGGGAATGCCGCGGATCGAGCGCGCGATGTCCTGGGCAAACAGGCCGGCCGAGTTCACCACCGTGTTGCAGGCGATGGTCATCGGCTCGTCGCCGCCGACATTGAGCACGATACCGTCACCGCCGACTTCACCGGACCGGACCGGGCTCTTGAACACCACGGCCGCGCCGTGATTCTGGGCGTCGCCCTGGTAGGCCAGCATCAGCGCATGGCTGTCCACGATTCCCGTAGACGGTGAAAGAAATCCGGCAACGCATTCGACGTCCGGCTCCAGTTCCCGCAACTGCGCGCGCGAAAGCCAGCGCAAGTCCGTCACGCCGTTGGCTTCGGCTTTGGCTACGTAACCCTTGAGTGCCTCGATTTCGTCGTCGCCTGACGCGACCACGATCTTGCCGATGTTCTTGTACGGCACCCCGCGCTCGTCGCAATAGGCGTAGAGGAGCTGTTTGCCGGCGGTGCAGAAACGCGCCTTGAAAGAGCCTTTGCCGTAGTACAACCCGGCGTGAATCACCTCGGAGTTGCGCGAGCTGGTGTGAGTGCCGATCGCGTCGGCCGCTTCGATCACGATTACTTCGCGCCCGTGGAGCGCGAGTTCGCGTGCAACGGCAAGCCCGACGATCCCGGCGCCGATCACCGCGCAGTAAACGCGTTCAGTCATGTTTGCAACGGGCGTGGCTATACTGGAATGATCGTAATCTTAACCGATCGCCCCTTTTCAACTGCATGGCCGACTTCTGGAATACCGACTGGCTGACCCGCAGTGAGATGTTCGCGCCGCTGCGCCCCTTGGCCGCCGGCCTGCCGGCGATCGGCTGGCCGGATTTCGATGTGCTCAACGCGCTTGCCGAAGACGACGGCCGGCGCATCGTCAACGCGCAGGGCATGCGCGTGCGCTTCGTTCCCCAGGCGCAGAAGTCGAGATCATTCGAAGCCGCGTTCGAGCCGCGCACCTATCTCAGGGGCGAGGTCCAGGTGCGGGCCTTTGACTGGCACGACTTGTTCAATGCGCTGGTGTGGCTGACGTTTCCGACCACAAAAGCGGCGATCAATGCCCGCCACTACGAGTTCATGGCTGCCGCGGGCAGGGGCAACCGCCCGCCGCAGCGCGATGCACTAACCCTGTTCGACGAGGACGGCGTGGCGGTCGTTTCCAGCGACTTGGAGTTGCTCGAACTGGTGCGCGATTTTCGCTGGAAGGAATTGTTCTGGCACCGGCGCGACGCAGTGAAGGCGCGAATGCGCTTCTGCGTGTTCGGCCACGCGCTCTTCTCCAAGGCACTGCAACCCTTTGTCGGCCTGACCGGAAAAGCCGTGCTGCTGCAGGTGCCCGGCGCATTCCTTGACCTGGCTCAGGTCGCGCAACTGGCGGAGCTGGATCGCCTGCTGGCGATGCACATCTGGGACCGCGAACGATTTCGCCACGGCAAAGAGTTGTCTCCGCTGCCGGTGCTGGGCGTTCCGGGCTGGTGGAGCGGGAACGAGCGGGAGGGATTCTACGAGGATACTGCGTACTTCCGGCCGGGACGCCGTCAGCCTACCGTATCTTCCAGGTAAGAAACCACACGGTTGCGGCCTTTTTGCTTGGATCTGTACATGGCCTTGTCGGCCTTGTCGAGGATTACGTCGAGATTGCCGCCGTCCTCGGGGTAGCTCGCCACGCCCAAGCTGACCGTTACGTTGGTGTCGCCGTCGCGCACGCTGAATCGCGACAGCTCGACCGCCTTGCGGATGCGCTCGGCCATTTCCAGCGCGCCCTTGTTGTTGGTCTCCGGCAGCAGCAGGATGAATTCGTCGCCGCCGAAGCGCGCCATGACGTCCGACCCGCGCAACTGTTCGCGAACGCAGCGCACCACGTGCTGCAGCAGGCGGTTGCCGGATTCGTGGCCATGCGCGTCGTTGACCTGCTTGAGATTGTCCGAGTCGATCATCACCACCGCCATCGCGTGCCCATAGCGCACCGCCTGCTTGAAGGATCGCTGCAGCATCGCCGAGAAGGCGCGCATGTTGTACAGGCCGGTGAGTTCGTCGGTGTCCGATACCTGCTTGATCTTGTCCACCGCGTAACGGATGTCGGCGGCAAGCATGGTGGTGATGTAGGCCACCAGGATCACCGGCGTGGACATCGCCAGGATTTCGCCCCAGTAGCGCAGCGAGAGCAGCGTCTTGGACCCGGGATCGTGGGCAAAGAACATAAAGCAACCGATGATCGCGGCGACCTCTATGGCGGTCACCAGCTTGCCGAAAATCAGCGCGCTGGCAATGATCGGCAACAGGTAGAGATTGAGCAGCGGGCTGTGGAAATTACCCGTGTACAGGACCACCCAGGTGATGAAGACGATCATCACCCAGGTCTCGAACAGCAGCTTGACCCGCGACTCCTCCTTGTAGAACTGGACGTAATGCAGCCCGAGGATGAACGCGGCAAAGAAAAACAGCGCCATGTTCAGCGCGATGCCGCCCTCGTCCGGCGGTGCGCCGGCGAGCAGATACACCAGGACCAGCGCGAGCAGCAGCCATTCGATTTCGGCTATCGTCCGCGAAAAGCCTTTGAGCTCGTCCTGTTCGATCGTGAGACCGATGTTGGTTCTTGTTAGCATGAGGCCGGGTCGAGGTCTATGGACGGCCGCAGGGGCCGGAAAACTGCAGTAAGACTAAACGGTTTCGGCGGCGAGTTCCATAGTTGGCGCGCGATCTCCGGTGGGCCGTCCGCGCAGCTTGTCCAAAAGGGAGGTGTAAAAAATGATGCGATCAGTTGCCGGAGGCCCGGTCCTGAGCGCGCTTCTGCGGGTTGCGATCGCGGCGGCGTTCGCCGCGATGGCACTGCCCGCCATCGCCGACCCGGTCTATTTCCCGGGTGACCAATGGGAGCGCCGCGCGCCTGCGTCGGCGGGATTCGATCCGGCGGCCCTGGAAGAGGCGATCCGGTACGCTCAGCAAAACGAGGCGCCGTGGGAGCGCGACGTTTTCAAGCAGATTCAGAAAGACGTGGCCAACGAGCCCTACCCGGCGATCCTTGGCGAGACCAAGGAGCGCGGCGGCCCCGCCGGAATGGTCGTGCGCCATGGTTTCTTGGTGGCGCAGTGGGGCGATGTCGACCGCGTGGACATGAGCTTCAGCGTGGCGAAGAGCTACCTGTCAACGGTCGCCGGACTGGCAGTCGATGCCGGGCTGATCGGCGATGTGCACGATCGCGTGGCCGACTACGTGCAGGACGCCGGCTTCGACGACAGCCACAACCGCAAGGTTACCTGGCACATGCTGCTCAACCAGACCAGCGAATGGGAGGGCACGCTCTGGGACAAGCCGGACGTGGCGGACCGCCGCAGGGGCTATGACCGCACGCTGCAGGCGCCCGGCACGTTCTGGGAGTACAACGACGTGCGCGTGAACCGGCTGGCGCTGGCATTGCTGCGCGTATACCAGCGGCCGCTGCCGGAAGTGCTCAAGGAAAAAGTGATGGACCCGATCGGTGCTTCGGATACCTGGGTCTGGCACGGCTACCGCAATTCCTATGTCGAAATCGGCGGCAGGCGCGTGCAGTCGGTGAGCGGAGGCAGCCACTGGGGCGGAGGGTTTTGGGCCAGTACCCGCGACCACGCCCGCTT
>JBGQGT010000148.1:0-6111 GCA_041497595.1 Gammaproteobacteria bacterium | reverse complement strand
GCGTCCACCGGATCGGGCCTGATTCCGCGTACCTAAATCAAGACAATTGCGAGAAGATGGCGCCAGGCGCAGGCGTGGCGCCTTCGGCCTCCCAGCGCCGTATTCAATTTCTCCACGTATGAGGCGTGGTGCTTACCGTGGTGCAGCATCATGGTGCGCGCGTCGATGTACGGCTCCAGTGCCGCATGAGCATACGGCAAAGGGGGAAGCAGATGTTTCGACACGCCCCCGGGCTGCGTCGCCACATCGTCGTCCCGGGCTATTACTTCGGTCATGTTCCTGTCCGGCTTTCTTTCGGGGCCGGCATTCCAGTTGGATGGAGCATTGCGGAACGCTTTTCTGACTCGTCTGCGTCTTCCAGCTCGCGTCAGGATTGAGGCTACAGATCAATGACCACCAGGTCTGTGCGCTCGCGCACAGAAGGCGGCAGAGCCGAAGGCTTTGAACGGTTCTGGTGCAACAACATCGGGAACACTGTCGGATTAAAGTAGTCGGCCTCGCCTTGGGAGCCGATCTACCCCATAACCGGGCCGGACCAGCGCAAAACATTGATCTCTCGAAGCAAGCTCGCAAAATAGGGGTGATGCAGACGCTTGGCGGTGAATTTTCGCAGTCAGAACGCACGTTATAAGGCGAAGAGCAATACCGCGTTCCAACCGCCATTAATTAAACGAGCCATGCAAGATTTAGGTGCATGGTTCTGACGACGAGAATGATGTTCAAGACTTGATATCACGATTCCCTGGAACGAATGTGCCGAGGTTGTATCAACTTAGCGTGGTCCGACCCGCGCAACGAGAACGTTCGGCTCGTCGAGCGAATCAAAAGGAACTAGAGACAGTATGAGGACTGAGTACGATTTTTCGAAAGGCAAACTTGGTGCGGTTATTCCTCAGAAGGGGAAAACTCGCATTTCCATCTTTATCGACAACGCTGTGCTGGACGCATTTCGGGCACGCACTGAAGAGGCGGGCACCAGATACCAAACCATGATGAACGAGGCTCTCCGGAAGTTCATTTCGGAAAGCGATCGACCGGTCACCGCGAAAGCCTTGCGGCAAGTTTTACGTCAGGAGATTCCCGAATATCTTCGAGGTATGACCGCCGGCTCAAGAGCGACCGCCCGCAAACGGACGGCACGTTAGCCGGTCGTTCTTGCAGCGCATCCTGACCTTCAAACACGAAATTCCGCTTTCATCTGCGTCCTTTCTTGCTCTTCACTGCGTACGCCTCAAGGGGGTATTGAAAAGAATCCTTTGCGTCAACGCTCTTGTTGCTGGCCCCCGGCCAGCCGGGTCGGCACTGCGCACTGAGCACCGAGCACCGAGCACTGAGCACCGGCGTCCGGGCCGTCGCGGCCCTACGCGCCCAGCAGCCGCCACCCAAACCCCAAACACTCTCTGCAGGTCTGGCTTCCGAGCTTGCCGGCAGCGTCGCAGGATTCGCACTTGACCCAGACGTGGGTGAGTTCGCTCTTGAACAGGCCGGCGCAGCGCCTGCCGTAAACCGTGCGGTTACAGCGGTGGTTGACCATCTCGAGCTGATCGGTCAATTGGCCGCAGACGTTGCAGACACCCAAAGGTTTCGGCTTTCTCAAACGCCTCATGCGTTTTCCTCGCGGACGACTTACAGGATTCGACCCGGCCGTTCTCCCCCGCCCCGGGCCAGATTGGCTACGTTACACTGACCTGCGCACGGACGCACGTTCTCATGAGGAGAGACAAATGTCGGATGAATTCCAGATGGACGCAGTCGATAAACTGGCCGCACAACTCTTCGTCCAACGGCTGGGGGCCTGGGTTGTCACCGGGCGCCAGGACCGGATCAGGGATACCGAGATCAGCGCTGCCGCCACCAACGCCTACCAGGAAGCGGACGCATTCATGAAGATCTCCCTCGAGAGGAGGAAGCGTTGATGCTTTCCGCGAACTGCGCCGTGCGGACTCCCTCGAGCATGCAGTTTTCCGGGACGCCTGTACGGTTGCTGCAAAGCTGATGGAAACCGGCGACACCGCGGCGCCGGCAGACGAAGTCGTCGCGGCGACGCGCGCATGGCTGGAGAAAGCCGTGATCGGCCTGAACCTGTGCCCTTTCGCCAGGGCCGTCCACGTCGGGAACCAGATCCGCTACGCGGTCAGCGACGCGCAAACCCCGGAGGCGCTTTTAGCCGACCTCGCCCGCGAGTTGCAGACGCTGGCTGCGGCCGACCCCGCGGAAGTCGAAACCACGCTGCTGGTTCACCCACGGGCGCTGGTTGATTTCCTGGACTACAACGATTTTCTCGATATCGCCGACGCCGCTGTCGAGGAACTCGGACTCACCGGCACCATTCAAGTGGCCAGCTTCCATCCGCAATACCGGTTTGCGGACACCGAGCCGGACGCCATCGAGAACTACAGCAACCGCTCGCCCTACCCTATGCTGCATCTGTTGCGCGAGGAAAGCGTCGAGCGCGCGGTGGCGGCATTCCCCGATGCCGGGCGCATCCCCGACCACAACATTGAGACCCTGCGCCGCATCGGCCATGACGGCTGGCGCCGCCTCGGGCTCGCGGCGCCGCCGGAACCGGCCGGGAAAACCCGGAAGTAGGCGCTCGCCTATTGGAGAGTCAGCAGCCAGGTTATCACGTCGCCTTTTTCGACCGGCGTGCAGTCGCGTTGGAGCAGCAGACCGCAGTTCTTGCGGAACCATTTCTCGACGAACCATTGGTCGGCAAAACGTCGCGAGTTCGCAGAAGGCGCCAGCGGCAGGAACTGGCGCCTGATCTTGGGGATATCTTCGAAAGCGCCGGTGTCGGGCATGCCGTGGCAGGCCCGGCAGGGAATCTTGTCGTGATGCGCGAACTGCTCGCGACGCGGATCCACGTGATGGCAGGACGCGCAGGAAAGCTCGGAGCCGTCCTCCACCCGATGGCCGGAAAAGTAGAACGCCTTGCCGCGGTCGGCCGAGAACCCGGCAAAGGCGGGATCCGCCTGACCAGCCTGCGCCGCATACGCCGACAGCAACTCTTCCGGGCTCGCGCCCAGGCCGGGCACGGCCCAGAGTGCGAAGACGAGCAACAGAATCCCGCGCTTCATGCCGACTCGCATGCCTCCATTGTGCGAGGCATTGTGAAGCGATTTGGCGGACTTTGCACCCTCTCGCGGTAACGGGCACCGGGGACGATGTCCGCGGACGTGAGGTACACTCGGCCGGAAAAATCCCTCCGGGAGGAGAAAATGAAGAAGGTCGTCTGGGGCATACTTAGCACCGCGAAGATCGGGCGGCAAAGAGTCATTCCCGGCATGCAGAAGAGCAAGTGGTGCGAGATCCGCGCAATCGCCTCCCGTTCCGCGGAATCGGCGCGCGAAGCCGCGGGAGCGCTCGGCATCCCAAAGGCTTACGGGTCCTACGAAGAACTGCTCGCCGACCCGGAAATCGAAGCCGTTTACAACCCGCTTCCCAACCATCTCCATGTACCGCTGACACTGCAGGCCGCGGCAGCCGGCAAGCACGTGCTGTGCGAGAAACCCATTGCGCTCAGCGCCGAAGAAGCCGCGCAACTGCGCGCCGTGGCCGGCAAGGTGCTGATCATGGAGGCCTTCATGGTGCGCTTCCATCCGCAGTGGCTGCGGGTTCGTGAACACATCCGCGACGGCCGGATCGGAACTTTGCGCGCGCTGCAGATGCTTTTTTCCTACTTCAACGTCGACGCCAGCGACATCCGCAACATGGCCGCGATCGGCGGCGGCGCGCTCTACGACATCGGCTGCTATCCGATCACCGCCGGCCGGTTTTTCTTCGAATCGGAACCGCAGCGCGCCATCGCGCTGGTCGATCGCGACCCGGACTTCGGCACCGACCGGATGACCAGCGCCCTGCTGGACTTCGGCTCCGGCCGCCATCTGGATTTCACCGTTTCGACCCAGTGCGCGCCGTGCCAGCGCATCCAGCTGTGCGGGTCCAGGGGCCGCATCGAGATCCAGATCCCGGTCAACGCACCGCAGGGCGAGAAGACCAACATCTTCATAGACGACGGCTCGTCGCTGGCGGGTGCCGGCATCCGCACCGAAACGCTGCCGGAGAGCGATCAGTACACGCTCCAGGGTGAGGCCTTTTCACGCGCGGTCCGCGGCGAAATATCGCTGCCATACGGCGTGGAAGACGCGGTGCAGAGCATGCGCGTGATCGATGCGTTGTTTCGATCCGAGAAAAGCGCAAGATGGGAAGAAGTGCGATAACGGCAAAGGGCGAGTGCTGCGTGCTGTGTGCTGAGAGAAAAACAGGACTCAGGACGCAGGGTTCGCGGCTCGGGACTCAGGATTCAGGATTCAGGATTCAGTGAACCCAGTCGGCCATCGGTCGGCTGGTTTCTTCGCAGCACGCAGCACTCAGCACTCAGCACGGGGCACCAAGCACCGAGCACTGAGCATTGAGCACAACAACACAAGGGAGAGAGAATGCAACGCTTAGTGAATACGGCAAAGGAGCTCCTGTCGAAAGGCGGGATCGCGATCGGGATCGGCGTGCGGGCGGTGCGCGGCGTCGAGATCGCGAGAGTGATGAAAACCGCGGGCTTCGACTGGCTGTTCATCGACCTGGAGCACGGGCCGACCTCGGTGGAAACCGCGTATTCGATCTCGGTGGCGGCGCTCGATGCCGGCATCGCGCCGCTGGTGCGCGTGCCGGCCGGCGAACTCGCGCTCGCCACCCGCTGCCTCGACGGCGGCGCGCTCGGCATCGTGATGCCGCACGTGGATACGCCGGATCAGGCGCGCGCCATGGTGGATGCGTTCAGGTTCGCGCCGCTCGGACACCGGTCCATAGCGGGCGGCTATCCACAGTTCGGTTTTGCCGCGGTGCCGATCAATGAAGTGGTCGCAGGAATGAACGAGGCGACTCTGGTGGTGGCGATGCTGGAAACGCCGCGCGCGATCGAGAACGCCGAGAAGATTGCCGCGGTGCCAGGTATCGACGTTCTGCTGATCGGCACGAACGACCTTTGCCTCGAGATCGGGATTCCCGGCCAGTTGGAACACGAACGCGTGGTGGCCGCGATCGACGCAGTCATCGGCGCCTGCCGGAAGCACGGCAAGTGGCCGGGACTGGGCGGGATCTACACGAAGGACTTGCTCAAGCGCTACATCGGGCGCGGGATGCGCATGATCCTCGCGGGCAACGACCTCGGCCTGCTGCTCGGTGCGGCCCGGGATCAGGCCAGTTTTGTGCGCAGCTGCCTGTGAGTCCAATAACTCTTGGTGCCGGCGGAAGTGCGGTAACCGTGTCACGCCAGCCACGATTTCATCGAAAGGAAGCCTTATGGAGATTCCGTTGCGGTCGCGGTACTTCGTCCGGCCGGAGGATGTGCCGCCCTACCATCCCGCCAACCACACCGGCACGGTCAATCGCCGCCTGATCGGCGCCGGCAACGTCGGCGCAGCCAAGGTCGAAGTCGTGCTCGGCGTCATCGAGAAGGGCAAGGGCGCGTTGCCGCATTCGCATCCCGGCATCGAGCAGGTGTGCTACCTGCTGGAAGGCCGCGCCCGTGCCGAGGTCGGCGGCGCGGTGTGCGAACTCGGTCCCGGGGACTGCTGCTTCTTTCCGCCCGGCATGCAACACGTATTCACGGTGGTCAGCGACGAGCCGGTGAAGGTGCTGGTGATCTATGCGCCGCCGTACGCGGAACGGCCGGCCGGGGGCCGGCAACAAAAGCGTTGACGCAGATACCCTACGTGCCATTTGGCACGTCGGAGTACCCGTTTAGGTCGCAGAGAAAACACAGCGCCGGGCGATTTGTTTCGGCGGACACTAACCTTCAGGTTACGTGGGAGCCAAAAAGCGGGAAAGGACGCAGAGAAAAGCCAAGCCGACAAAAGAGCAGCATTGCGTTTCTTCGCGACCTTTCTGATATGGAGGGTCATCAGTCACTCCCGGACATTTCTTGAGTCATGATTTTTCTCACCGATTCCTGTCTTTCTCTGCGGCTTCTGCGCCCTCTGCGTCAACGCTCTTGTGGCCGGCCATCGGCCGGCTGGACGGGATCGCCGAGCCGGATCATTCCACCATCGACGATGCGCGCGATGATGCCGCCATGCCCGCGCATGGCGTTGTAACCCCCTGCGCCCAACGCCT
>JBGQGT010000147.1:0-6117 GCA_041497595.1 Gammaproteobacteria bacterium | reverse complement strand
GCGCGGTGGTCGGGCTGGATCGTTTTGGCGAATCCGCGCCGGCCGGCGATCTCTTCAAGTTTTTCGGCCTTACCGTCGAGGGCGTGGTCAACGCCGTCAAAGGCGTACTGTAGGAAAAGGCGGACGGCGCCCGTCCCGGTCTGAAGGAGGAGTAGCGATGGGCAAAGCGCTGCGGCTGGTCGGTGACATCGGCGGGACCAACGCACGCTTCGCGCTGGTCGCCGACGGCTCCAGCGAGCCGCAGCAGGAGCAGGTGATGCGCTGCGCCGAGTTCGACGGCCTCGAGCAGGCGATCCGCCGCTACCTTGCCGATCATGGCGACCCCGGGATTCGCGAAGCCGCGCTCGATGTCGCCACCGGCATCACCGGCGATTTCGTGCAGTTGACCAACGGACCATGGGGATTCTCGATCGAGAGGACGCGCCAGGCTCTGGCGCTCGATCGGCTGCATGTGATCAACGATTTCACCGCGCTTGCGCTGTCGGTGCCCACGCTGCAGCCGCACGAGCTGAGACAAGTCGGCGGCGGCAAGGCAGTAGCAGGAACTGCGATCGCGGTGATCGGACCGGGAACCGGCCTGGGCGTGTCCGGGCTGCTTCCCGCGGGCGAGGGCTGGATCGCGTTGCAGGGGGAAGGCGGGCACACCGCATTCAGCCCGATGACCGAGCGCGAGATCGAAGTCCTGCGCTGGCTGATGCAGCGGTTCGAGCACGTATCGACCGAACGCGTGGTAAGCGGTATGGGTCTCGGGAACCTCTATCAGGGCTTGTGCGCGCTGGACCGCGTAACGGCGCAGGCGTTGAACCCGGCGCAGATCGCCGAGGCCGCACTGGCCGGCAACGAAGTGCATTGCCGCGAAGCGCTCGACATGTTCTGCGCCATCCTCGGCGCGGCGGCGGCCAATCTGGTAGTCACGCTCGGCGCGCGCGCGGGATGTTTTATCGGCGGCGGAATAGTGCCCAGGCTGGGAGAATATTTTGCGCGTTCGCCGTTCCGCGCCCGATTCGAGCGCAAAGGCCGTTTCTCGGCTTACGTTGCGGCGGTCCCGACTTATGTAATCCTCTCGGAAACACCCGCCCTGCGCGGGCTGGCTACGCTTTTTCAGCACACGGTGAAACCATGATGGGCATGACCGACGCGATCGGATTCCTGGCGGGGGCGCTGACCACCATCGCTTTCGTTCCGCAGGCGCTCAAGATGTACACCACCAAGTCCGGCAAGGATGTTTCCGCCAGAATGTTGCTGATCTTCAGCGCCGGCGTGATTCTGTGGCTGATCTACGGCATCATGATCGAGTCGGTGCCGGTGATCCTCGCCAACGTCGCTACACTGATTCTCTCGGGTACCATCATCGCGCTCAAGATTCGCTACAGCCGCCCCAATCCACGCGATACGCAGAACCCCGGTCTGCCCTGATCGCGTGTTCGGACCGGACCGCTTCAGACGATGCGTTTCTCGGTCTTCGGGTCGAAGAAAACTGCCTTCGACAGGTTGAACGCCATTTCCATCGAATCATTGGCCAGGCACGCCTGCTCGGGGCGCACGCGGCAGCACACGATTTCTCCGTTGATGCGGATGAACACCAGCGTATCCGGCCCGGTGAGTTCCACCAGTTCCACCTTGCAGGTGCGGGTGTGGACGTTGCGGCCGAAACGCTGGCTGCTGGCGCTGTCGGTGATCAGTTCCGGGCGGATGCCGAGGATCAGTTCCCTGCCGATCCATGGACGCAGCGCCTTTTCCGCGTCGTGCACCGGCAGCACGAAGGTTTCATCCGCCGTCTGCAGCCGCACCCCGACGCTGCCCAGGTGCTCCACCGCCTCGGTCCTGATGAAATTCATCGACGGTGAGCCTATGAAGCCGGCGACGAACAAGTCCGCCGGCTGGTCGTAGATTTCCTGCGGCGAACCGAACTGGCGGATCTCGCCGCCCTGCATGACCGCGATCCGGCTGCCCAGCGTCATGGCTTCGATCTGATCGTGCGTGACGTAGACGATGGTCGCCTTGAGCCGCTCGTGCAGAAGCTTGATCTCCATGCGCATTTCCACACGCAACTTGGCGTCCAGGTTCGACAGCGGCTCGTCGAACAGGAACAGCTGCGGGTCGCGCGCGATCGCCCGGCCCATCGCCACCCGCTGGCGCTGGCCGCCGGAAAGCTGCGAAGGCTTGCGATCGAGCAGGTGCCCCATCTGCAGGATCTTGGCGACGCGATCGACGATTTCGTCCTGCTGGTGCTTCGGCATGCGCCGCATCTCCAGACCGAAGGAGATGTTCTGGCGCACGGTCATGTTCGGGTACAGCGCGTAGGACTGGAACACCATGGCGATGTCGCGATCCTTCGGGCTCAGGTTGTTGACCACGCGATCGCCGATGACGATATCCCCCGAGGTCGCGGTGTCGAGTCCGGCGATTATGTTGAGCAATGTCGACTTGCCGCAACCCGAAGGGCCGACCAGGATCAGGAATTCGCCCGATTCGATCTCCAGGTCGATGTCCTTCAGCACCTCGACATTGCCGAAGACCTTGCGCACGTTTCTGACGGCGAGCGAAGACACTTTTCTCGCCCTTCTCAGCCCTTCACCGCGCCGGCGGTGAGTCCGCGCACGAAATACTTGCCGGCAACGACGTAAATAAAAAGCGTGGGCAGCGCGGCGATGATCGCCGCAGCCATGTCCACGTTGTACTCCTTGACACCGGTCGAGGTATTCACCAGATTGTTGAGCGCCACGGTGATCGGCTGGCGTTCGCCGGAGGAGAACACCACGCCGAACAGGAAATCGTTCCAGATCTGGGTGAACTGCCAGATCACGCATACCACGATTATCGGCGGCGACAGCGGCAGGATGATGCGCCAGAAGATGCGGAAAAACCCGGCGCCGTCGATGCGTGCGGCTTTCGCCAGTTCATCGGGCACCGACACGTAGAAGTTGCGGAAGAACAGCGTGGTGAATGCCAGCCCGTATACCACGTGCACGAAGATCAGGCCCGATGTCGAATTGGCGATGCCGAGCACTCCCAGCGTCTGCGCCATCGGCAGCAGCACTACCTGGAAGGGTATGAAGCAGCCGATCATGAGCAGCGTGAACATCGCGTCGCTGCCGCGAAAACGCCACATGGTGAGCACATAGCCGTTGAATGCGCCGATCAACGTCGAGATCAGCACCGCCGGCACCACGAAGCTGACAGAGTTCCAGAAATTTCCCCTGAGGCCGCTGCAATCGACCCCGGTACAGGCGCTAGACCATGCCTTCGCCCATGCTTCGAAGGTGACCTCCGCCGGCAGCGCGATCAGATTGCCGCCGCGGATGTCGTCCAGAGTCTTGACCGAAGTGCTGAGCATCACGAACAGCGGCATCAGGTAGTACAGGGCCAGCAGCACCAGCAGTCCGTACACCACGATGCGTCCGAGTACCTGTGGCCCGGCGATTTGCCTCTGCACGTGGTCAGCCACGGCGCTGCCTCCTCAGCTCCGAGTACATCAGCGGCACGACCACCGCGGCCACGGTCATCATCATCATCATCGCGCTCGCCGCGCCCAGGCCGATCTGATTGCGGGTGAAGCCGAAGGCGTACATGAAGGTAGCCGGCAGGTCCGAGGAGAAACCGGGCCCGCCGCCGGTCAGGGCCATCACCAGGTCGAAGCTCTTGATGGCGATGTGGGCGAGGATGATGAAGGCGCTGAAGAACACCGGCCGCAGGCTGGGAATGATGATGCTCCAGTAGATGCGCGGCATGCTCGCCCCGTCCACCTGCGCTGCCTTGATGATGGATTCGTCGATGCCGCGCAGACCCGCCAGGAACAGCGCCAACACGAAACCCGAAGACTGCCAGGCGCCGGCGATCACCACGGCGTAGATCGACATCTTCGGGTTCACCAGCCAGTCGAACGTGAAATTGCTGAACCCCAACTGCTGCACCACGCGTTCGAATCCCAGGCCGGGATTGAGAATCCACTTCCATGCGGTGCCGGTGACGATGAACGACAACGCCATCGGGTAGAGATAAATGGAGCGCAGGAAGCCCTCCGCGCGAATGCGCTGGTCGAGCAGGATGGCCATCAGTAATCCAAAGGCCAGGCAAACGAATATGAACAGGCTGCTGAACACCGCGAGGTTACGCACCGCCACCCACCAGCGGTCGTTGCCGAACAGCGAGATGTACTGCACCAGGCCGGCAAATTCGTAGCGCGGCAGCATGCGCGACTCGGTGAACGACAGCCAGCCGGTCCAGAGTATGAAGCCGTAGACGAAGACGACGCTGACCAGCAGCGTGGGCCCGAGGACAATCCTGGGGAGAGCGAGCTCGATGATGTCGAGCAGGCTGCGCCGCGGCGCCACCGCCGACGCGACCGCGCCGGCCTGTGCTGAGGCCGATGACTGCAACTACCCCCTCCCTTGGCAAGCAGGCGCAGCGGGCGCAGGCCCGCTGTGCCTCAGGTTTGGCAGCCTACTTGGATTTCGCCGCGGCAGCCATTTTTGCGGCCGCTGCCTTCGGCGTCATGTTCGAATTCATGAACTGGGTCACGACGTCGAACATTGCGCCCTGGACCGATGCCGGCATGGCCATTCCATGGGCCCAGCTCGGTACCAGTTTCTTGGACTTGGCGCTCGACTCGAACTCCGCGGACGAATCCTTGGCGCACTGGTCGAACTTGGCCATGGACATTCCGGTGCGGGCCGGGATCGAGCCCTTATTGAGGTTGAACACCTCCTGGAATTGCGGCTCCATGATCGAGGAGGCCAGCGCCCGCTGTGCTTCCCTGGCATCGGCGCTCTTCTGTTCGAACATGATGAAGCTGTCGATATTGAAGGTGAACGCGCCCTTGGTGCCCGGGGCCGGCATGCAGATGTAATCCTTGCCCGGAGACTTGCCGGCGGCGGTGAACTCGCCCTTGGCCCAGTCGCCCATGAACTGCATCGCCGCCTTGCCGTTGATCACCATCGCGGTGGCGAGGTTCCAATCGCGGTTGGCGGCGTCCTTGTCGATGGACTTCTGCACGGTGCGCAGTGTTGCGAACGACTTTTCCATCGTCGGGCTGTTGAGCGCGCTGGTGTCCAGATTCACGAAAGCGCGGTTGTACCAGTCGGCACCCCCGACCCCGAGCGCCACCGACTCGAACACGGTGGCGTCCTGCCAGGGCTGGCCGCCGTGCGCAACCGCGATGAACCCGGCCTTGTGGATCTTGTCGGCAGCGACCGCGAATTCCTGCCAGGTAGTCGGTATCTTGGCGCCGGCCTTCTTGAATACTTCCGGATTGACCCACATCCAGTTCACCCGGTGCACATTGACCGGCACCGCCACGTAGTGGCCCTGGTACTTCATGACGTTGCTGACCACCGCCGGGAGCAGGCCATCCCAGTTTGCCCCCTTGGCTACATCATCAAGGTTAGTGAGCACTCCCTCCCGCCCCCACTCCTGAATCGACGGGCCCTTTACCTGTGCAGCGGTCGGCGGCTTGCCGGAAACCACGCGCGATTTCAGCACCGTCATGGCGTTCTCCCCGCCACCGCCGGCAACCGCAAAGTCCTTCCATTTGTGGCCCTTGGCCTCGAGGATCTTCTTCAATTCGGCGACCGACTTGGCCTCGCCGCCGGAAGTCCACCAATGCAGGACTTCGACTTCGCCTGCACGGGAAAAAGCGGAGAACGCCAGCGTGGTCGCAAGCGTCAACGCGGTTAAGGTAAGCCTAGCCGTGGACTGCTTCATTTGCTCCTCCAGGTGTCATTGTTTATGGACGTCGCACCAACGCCTGTCGCCGGCGTTCAAGAGCGGTCTTGGTCATTGTTGCCGCTGCCGCCAGAGGGCGGCCGCTGCTCCCACTATAGGAGACGCTCCCGCGCAGCGCAATCACGTTCGCCACCGCGTCGCATCATTGCTGGGAGTCGGCGCCGCAGTACAGTAAAATTCCCATTTTTTCAGGGAATCCGTTCATGACCATCCGGGTTGCAATCAACGGCTACGGGCGCATCGGCCGCAACATCCTGCGTGCCCACTACGAGGGCGGCAAAAAACACGACATTCAGATCGTCGCGATCAACGATCTCGGTGATGCGAAGATCAATGCGCACCTCACCAAATACGACACTACGCACGGCAAGTTTCCCGGCAGCGTTGCGGTCG
>JBGQGT010000146.1:0-6127 GCA_041497595.1 Gammaproteobacteria bacterium | reverse complement strand
GCGCGAGGTGGTGTCGAGTATTGAAATGTTCTCCTGGCGCATCAGCCTTTCGGCCTCGCGCAGTTCATTCTCGCAATTCGCCAGGCTTGCGTAAGTGCTGCCCGGACGGCGTTCGCTGCGGATGCGTTGCAGGCGGTCGGGGCGGATGGTCAGCCCGAACAGCTTGCTGCGGAAGTCGCGAATCGCTGCCGGCAGGGCCTTGGCGTCGAAGTCCTCCGGGATCAGCGGATAGTTGGCTGCGCGAATGCCGAACTGCAGCGCCATGTACAGACAGGTCGGCGTCTTGCCACAGCGGGACACGCCCACCAGGATCACATCAGCGTTGGCGAGATCCTTGGTGGTCTGGCCGTCGTCGTGCGCCAAGGCGAAGTTCACCGCTTCGATCCGGCTGAAATACTCGTTGCTGCGAACGCTGTGCGACTTGCCCACGGTGTGGGAAGAATGTACTCCCAGTTCCTCTTCCATCGGCTGGATGAATACCTGGAAGCAATCGATGTAAAAGGCGTTGGCTCGCTGGATGGCGTTGCGGATGGCCTGGTCCACCAGCGTGCTGAACACCAGCGGACGGGCGCCGTCCTTCTGCGCGGTCTGGTCAATTTGCCGTACCGCGTCCTGCGCCTTCTCCGGCGAATCCACGAAAGGAAGCGTAATCTCGGTGAACGAGACCCGGTCGAACTGGGTGAGCAGGCTGTGCCCGAGCATCTCGGCGGTGATCCCGGTGCGGTCCGAGACGAAGAAGGCGGTGCGTTTGAGCGTCATCATTGTGATGCACAAGAAATGGACCAGCCGGTAAAATAACATCCTTTCAACTTTTTCCATCCCCGGACAGCAGAATGAGCAAGCCACGCCTCGTCATCCCCTTTGAAGAACTGCGCATGGCCAACGTCGACAGCGTCGGCGGCAAGAACGCCTCCCTGGGGGAGATGATCAGCCAGCTGGCTCAAGCGGGCGTGCGGATTCCGGGAGGCTTTGCCACCACCGCAGCCGCGTATCGCGAGTTGCTGTCTGCGAACGGGCTGGCGGGGAGAATCGAGCAGGTGCTCTCTGGACTCGACGTCGATGACGTGACTGCGCTGGCTGCGGCCGGCGCGCAGATCCGCCAGTGGATACTCGAGGCACCATTGCCGGGGCGCCTGCAGTCGGAGATCGGCGCGGCGTACCAGGCGCTGGTCAAAGGGGAGAGCGGTGATGGCTCTTTCGCGGTGCGTTCCTCGGCCACGGCGGAAGATCTGCCGGACGCCTCCTTCGCCGGCCAGCAGGAAACCTTCCTCAACATTCACGGCCTCGACAACGTGATGCTGGCGATCCGCCACGTATTCGCGTCGCTATACAACGACCGCGCCATCTCTTACCGGGTACACAAAGGCTTCGTGCATTCCGTGGTGGCATTGTCGGCCGGCGTGCAGCGAATGGTACGCAGCGACAAGGGGGCGGCCGGCGTGATGTTCACGCTCGATACCGAATCCGGGTTCGACAAAGTGGTGTTCATCACTTCCGCATATGGGCTGGGCGAAACCGTGGTGCAGGGGCAGGTCAATCCCGACGAGTTCTACGTTTACAAGCCGGCGCTGGAAGCCGGCCGCCCGGCGATCCTGCGCCGCAATCTCGGCACCAAGGCGCTGCGCATGGTGTTCACCGACAGCCGGGCCGCGGGCCGCTCTGTGCAGACGCTCGAGGTGCCGGAGTCCGAACGCAGGCAATTTTCGATCAGCGACCGCGAGGTCGAGGAACTCGGCCGTTACGCGATGATCATCGAGAAGCACTACGGGAGGCCGATGGACATCGAATGGGGCCGCGACGGCGTCAACGGCAAGCTCTACATCCTGCAGGCACGCCCCGAGACGGTGAAGGCCAGGGAGGAAACGCAGGAACGCTTCCGCCTGAAAAAGCGCGGCGACGTGCTGGTCAGCGGACGCGCGATCGGCAATCGCATCGGCACCGGCACGGTAAGGCTGGTGAAGAACGCTTCCGAGATGAACAGAGTGAAGCCCGGCGACGTGCTGGTGACCGACATGACCGATCCCGATTGGGAGCCGGTGATGAAAAAAGCCTCGGCCATCGTCACCAACCGCGGCGGACGCACCTGCCACGCCGCCATCATCGCCCGCGAACTCGGCATTCCCGCGGTGGTGGGCTGCGGCGATGCCACCGCCAGGCTGGAACAGGACGAGCACGTGACCGTATCCTGCGCGGAAGGCGATACCGGCTACGTTTACCGGGGCATCCTCGACGTGGAGGTTCTGCACATCCAGCTCGACAAATTTCCCAAGTTGCCGGTGAAAATCAGCATGAATCTCGGCAATCCGGAGCTGGCGTTCGATTTTCAGCGACTGCCCAATGCCGGCATCGGTCTGGCGCGGCTGGAGTTCATCATCGCGCGCATGATCGGCGTGCACCCGAAAGCGGCGTTGGCTTACCCGAAGGTCGATGCCGAACTGAAGAAGGCGATCGAAGCGCACGCAGCGGGCTATCCGGACCCGGTGACTTTCTATGTCGAAAAGCTCACCGAAGGCATCGCGACGCTGGCGGCGGCGTTCTTTCCCAAGCCGGTGATCGTGCGCCTGTCGGATTTCAAGTCCAACGAGTATTCGAGCCTCACCGGCGGCAAGCAGTACGAGCCGGAGGAAGAGAATCCGATGCTGGGCTTTCGCGGCGCTTCGCGCTACATCGCCGACTCCTTTCGCGACTGCTTCGAGCTGGAATGCCGTGCGTTGAAAAAAGTGCGCGACCAGATGGGCTTGACCAACGTCGAGATCATGGTGCCTTTCGTGCGTACCGTGCACGAAGCGGAGCAGGTGATCGCGCTGCTGAAGAAGAACGGCCTGGAGCGCGGCAGGAACGGCCTGCGCATCATCATGATGTGCGAGATTCCTTCGAATGCCATCCTCGCCGACGAGTTCCTGCAGCACTTCGACGGCTTTTCGATCGGGTCCAACGACATGACCCAGCTCACGCTCGGGCTGGACCGCGATTCGGGCATCGTTGCCGGGCAGTTCGACGAACGCGATCCGGCGGTGAAGGCGATGCTCGCCATGGCCATCCAGGCCTGTCGCAGGGCCGGCAAGTATGTCGGCATCTGCGGACAGGGGCCTTCCGACCACCCCGATCTGGCGGAATGGCTGATGGAACAGGGCATCGATGCGATTTCGCTCAATCCGGATACGGTGATCGAGACCTGGATGTTTCTGGCCAAGCACGCCACCGAGCGGGCGGCCGCGGCCTGACTTGACCAGAGCTTCCCTAACACGGCGCCGCCACAATATTGTGTGACGGCGGTCCGGGTTTGGGTTATCATTTGGCAGGCAAGTCGGAGCGAGTATGGAATGACCAAATTTATCTTTGTCACCGGTGGTGTTGTCTCTTCCCTGGGCAAAGGTATCGCTTCCGCGTCTCTCGCCGCAATTCTCGAATCCCGCGGCATCAAGCTCACCCTCCTCAAGCTCGACCCATACATCAACGTTGATCCCGGCACCATGAGCCCCTTCCAGCACGGAGAGGTGTTCGTGACCGAGGACGGCGCCGAGACCGACCTGGACCTCGGGCATTACGAGCGCTTCGTCAACGCCAAGATGACCCGGCGCAACAACTTCACCGCCGGCCAGATCTACGAGAGCGTCATCAAGAAGGAGCGCCGCGGCGACTACCTCGGCGGCACGGTGCAGGTGATTCCGCACATCACCGACGAGATCAAGCATTTCATCCGCATGGGGGCCGGGGACGCCGACGTGGCGATCTGCGAGATCGGCGGCACGGTGGGCGACATCGAATCCCTGCCGTTCCTGGAGGCGGTGCGGCAGATGAGCATCCAGCTCGGCCGCGGCAACACCTGCTTCATCCACCTGACGCTGGTTCCGTACATCCCGTCGGCAGGCGAGATCAAGACCAAGCCCACGCAGCACTCGGTGAAGGAGTTGCGCGAGATCGGCATCCAGCCGGACATCCTGCTGTGCCGCGCCGACCGCGTGGTGCCGGACAACGAGCGCCGCAAGATCGCGCTGTTCACCAACGTCGAGGAGGAAGCGGTGATCTCGGCGGTGGACGTGGACTCGATCTACAAGATTCCGGGGCTGTTGCACCTGCAGAAACTCGATGAGATCGTTTGCCGCAAGCTCGACATCAAGGCGCCGCCGGCGGACCTGTCGCAATGGGAAAAGCTGGTGCAGGCCCGCGAGCACCCGTCCCACGAGGTCAATATTGCGCTGGTCGGCAAGTACGTGGACCTGACCGAATCCTACAAGTCGCTCTCCGAGGCGCTTGCCCACGCCGGAATGCACAACAGCACCAGAATCAACATCCACTACATCGACTCGGAAAGCATCGAGACGGACGGCGTCGGCGGGCTGGCGAACATGGACGCGATCCTGGTCCCGGGCGGTTTCGGCAAGCGCGGCGTCGAGGGCAAGATCAAGGCGATCCGCTACGCCCGCGAAAACCGTGTGCCTTACCTGGGCATCTGCCTGGGAATGCAGCTCGCGGTCATCGAGTACGCGCGCCACGTGGCCGGGATGGAAGGCGCGCACAGCACCGAGTTCGAGCCCAACACGAAGTATCCGGTGATCGCGCTGATTTCGGAGTGGCAGGACCGCAGCGGAAAACTGGAGCAGCGCAGCGAGACTTCGGATCTCGGCGGCACCATGCGGCTGGGCGGCCAGGAATGCCTGCTGATGCCCGGTTCGCTGGTGCACGGCATTTACGGCACCGACAGGATCGTGGAGCGCCATCGCCACCGTTACGAAGTCAACAACGGCTACGTGCCGCGACTCAAGGACGCGGGAATGCGCATGAGCGGCGTCTCGCCCAGCCACGAACTCACGGAGATGATCGAACTGCCCGACCATCCCTGGTTCGTCGGCTGCCAGTTTCATCCCGAATTCACCTCCACGCCGCGCGCGGGCCATCCGCTGTTCTCGGCGTTCATCCGGGCAGCGGTGCGCAACGCCGAAGGCGATGCCGCGGCACCGGAACGCGAAATGGCGAAGCTCAAGAGCATCGCCTGATTCACAGACTATGAAACTCTGCGGTTTCGAGGTAGGGCTCGACAAACCACTGTTCCTGATCGCAGGGAGCGCTGCAGCGCAGAGCAGGGGCCCCTTTGGGGATGCGACCGCGGAAGCGCTCGTGAGGGGCCCGCGCAAATGAGGTCAGCGTGAAGCTCTGTGGATTCGAGGTCGGGCTGGATCGGCCGATGTTTCTGATTGCGGGCCCCTGCGTGGTCGAATCCAGGGAAATGGCGCTGGATACGGCGGGCAAGCTCAAGGAAATCGCCGCGGCGGTCGGCGTACCCTTCATCTACAAGTCCTCTTACGACAAGGCCAACCGCAGCTCCAGCAAGTCGTTCCGCGGCCTGGGCATGGACACCGGTCTGCGGATACTCGCCGAGGTGCGCAAGCAAATCGGCGTGCCGGTGCTGACCGACGTGCATGCCGAGGACGAGATCGCCGCGGTCGCGGCGGTGGTTGACGTGCTGCAGACCCCGGCCTTCCTGTGCCGGCAGACCGATTTCATCCGCGCCGCGGCGATGAGCGGCAAGCCGGTCAACATAAAGAAAGGGCAGTTCCTCGCCCCCGGTGACATGAAAAACGTGGTGGACAAGGCGCGCGAGGCGAGCGGCAGGGACAACATCATGGTGTGCGAGCGCGGCACCTCGTTCGGTTACAACAATCTGGTTTCCGACATGCGTTCGCTGGCGATCATGCGCGAAACCAACTGTCCGGTGGTGTTCGATGCAACGCATTCGGTGCAGTTGCCGGGCGGGCAGGGCTCCTCGAGCGGCGGCCAGCGCGAGTTCGTGCCGGTGCTGGCGCGGGCGGCAGTGGCGACCGGTGTAGCCGGGGTGTTCATGGAAACGCATCCGAACCCGGAGAAGGCACTCTCCGACGGACCCAACGCCTGGCCGTTGCATCTGATGAGGCCGCTGCTGGAAACGCTCAAGGCGCTGGACGAACTGGTCAAGAAACGCGGATTTGCCGAGAGCGCGCTGCTGGCGAAACCGGCCCGTTAACCAACACGCAGAACACCAAGAAGGAAAAAGAATGAGTTCGATCGTCGACATCGTGGCCCGCGAGATTCTGGATTCGCGAGGCAATCCGACAGTGGAAGCCGACGTGCTGCTCGAGTCGGGCGTGAG